>NZ_JBEZLA010000061.1:0-46510 GCF_040651925.1 Streptomyces sp. NPDC048349
AGTACGTCCAGTACGGGGGCATCCGGCCGGCACGCCGAGAGCACGCACCGGACACCGCTCCTTCACCACGGACCTCCGTCAGACACCCCCTAGTGCTCTGACTCCCGCCCGCAGTCGCCCTCCCCTCGACCGCCCCGTGGGCTACCCCGCCCCCTCCGGGACTGCGGCCCGGGCCAGGGCCAGTACCCCCGCGCAGATCAGGGCCAGGCCCAGCAGCTGGGGCAGCAGCCACCACTGGGCCCGCAGGTGTTCCTCGTACAGGAGCACGCCCAGCGCCACGCTCACGCTTGCGTCCCCGAGGGTCAGCGCGGGCTGCGAGGCGACCAGCGGACCGCCCTGCATGGCGTGTTCGAGCATGAGCAGCGCGCAGACGCCGCTCGCGGCGAAGGCGTACGTCTCCCAGGTGGTCAGGAAGGCGCCGAGGCCGCCCTCGTCGAGGACGTGCATGGCGGACTTCATCAGGGCGGCGGTCAGTGCATAGGACACGGCGGTGGCCGCGCCCAGGCACCCGGCCCGCATCCGCCCGGGCGGCCGGCGCAGGCCGGCCACCGCCAGCAGGGCCACCGCCGCCCCGCACACGGCCAGGCCCAGCACCCACCGGTCGAGCGGGACGTCCGTACGGTTCCCCTCGGGCGAGGCGGCCACCAGCACGATCCCGAGCCCGGCCACCACCCCCGCCACGGCCAGCCACAGGGCCCCCGGCAGCCGGGTCCGCGCCATCAGCGAGGCGATCAGCAGCGCGAGCGGCAGCTCCAGGACGAACAGCGGCTGTACGAGGGCCAGCGGGCCCGTGGCGAGGGCGAGGGCCTGTCCGACCCCGGCCGCGACCACGGCGAGGATCCCGGCGATCCACAGCGGCCGCCGCAGCAGGTCGAGGACGAGCCCGAACCGGAAGCCGTCGCTCTGCGGCACGGTGAGCGCGGCCCGCCGCTGGAGCACGGTCGCCAGGGCGTTGCTGAGCGCCGCGAACAGCGCGAAGAAGACCGGCAGGACGAGGCCCATGCCCCGATCCTCACCGATCCCGCGGCCTCAAGGCGCCGCGACACTCCCGGACGTCCCGGCGCCCGCCCGGCGCAGGGCCAGGGCCGCCAGTGCCCCGGGGGCCCCCTCCTGGCCCCGGATGCCGGGGAAGGCGTTGACGTCCACGATCAGGGGCCTGCCGCCACCGGCGTCGATGATGTCCACGCCGTAGACGTCCAGCGCGAAGGCCGCGCCGGTCGCCCGCACCAGATCGGCCCAGCCGGCGGGCACGCCGGCCCGGGCCGGCGGCCGGGCGGGCCCGGGCCCGCCGGGCGACAGTTCGGAGCGGCGCAGGGCCGCGAAGACCTGGTCCCCGATCGCCCACAGTTTGTGGTCCCAGCCGCTGTTGGGCGCGAAATCCTGCACCACCACCGGCTCGCCCGGCCACCGCGCCGCCAACTCCCGCAGTCCCGCGGCGTCGTCCACCCGCGCCACCAGGTCGCCGCGGCGGCTGAACCGGCTCTTGACCACCATGGGGAAGGGCGGCGACCCGCCGGAGTCCACCCACGCGCAGAGCGGGCCCACGGTACGGGTCGGGGCGAACGGCAGCCCGGCCCGCAGGGCCAGCTCTGCCATCACCGTACGGTCCTGGCACCGGGAGGTCGCCGCCGCCGTGTTGACCACGGGTGCGCCCCGCTCCTCCAGGTGCCGGGCCAGATCCAGGGCCTGCGGAGTGCGGGACTTCAGCAGGTACACATCGGCCGGCGGTCCGGGCACGCCTCGTGCCGTCCTCGGGTCGAGCGCCTCGACGAGGTGGTCCGGCGCCAGCAGGGCCGCGGTGGCGGCCAGCAGCGGATGCCCCGGTTCCGGAGTGATCAGACCGATCCTCACGCGCCGTCCACCGCCCCCGCCGACAGGTGCGCCGGTACCGAGAGCGGCAGGGGCGCGTACGGCCGCGGCGACGGCACCGACGGGGGCGGGGACCCTCCCGCGCGCGCCAGGTCCAGCACCGCCCGGGCCACCCGCGCGGCCGCGTCGGGCACCTGACGGAAACTCGGGAAGTCGTTCACGTCGACGACCACGGGCCCCTCGGGACCCAGCAGCACGTCCACCCCGTACAGGTCGAGCCCGTACACCGCCCCCACCTGCGCGGCGATCGCCGCGACCTCGGCCGACAGCGGCACGCGGCGCTCGCGCACCGCCGGGTCGGGGTGCAGCGGGGAGCACCGCTCGGTCGCGAACAGCTCCCCGCCGACCGCGTACACCTTGATGTCGGTGCCCGAGTTGGGCACGTACGGCTGGGCGATGAGCAGGCCCTCGCCGGCCAGGACGGGCAGCATCGCCGCCAGCCGCTCCGGCGAGGACACCAGGTGGACGGCCCGTCCGGCGCTCCCGTCGGCCGGCTTGACGACGAGCGGGTACTCGGCCGCCGGTATCTCCCGCAGCAGCTCGGGGCGGGCAGCCGCGTAGGTCGGCGGCAGCGGGAGCCCCCGGGCGCGGCCGATGGCGGCGGCCAGCGCCTTGTCCCGCACGCCGCGGATACAGCGGGCGTCGTTGACCGTGGTCAGCCCGGCGGCGGCCGCTGCCTCGAGCAGGGTCAGGCCGGGGCCGCCGGAGACGGTCTTGAGCACCCAGGCGTCGTGGGAACCCGCGCGCACCGCCTCGGTCATGGACAGCAGCGAGCCCCCCGGCCGCACCACGTCGACCCGGTGCCCCCACGCGGTCAACTGCCGGATCACCTCGTTCGGCATGCCGTCGTGGCGGTAGTGCTCCTCCACCAGGAAGCAGAGCCTCATGGACCATCCCCATATTCCCCGGACGTCCGCCGATCCCGTCCGGCGAGTTGTGACGTCACAGGATGTCATGGACCGCAATGTGATGATCGGTCCGCCTCGGCCGGTTCGGGCGGCCATCTGCCCCTGCGGGCTGCGGCGGGGCGGGGCGGGCGGGAGCGCGGGATATTCGCATGTGCGGGCGGACCCGGCTCCTGTAGGTTCATGCCGTGCCGAAGCTGAATCAGATCATCGCAGTCGAAAAGGGCGTCAAGTCCAAGTCCCTCCAGGAGCTTTCGCAGGCTCACCACGACGTCCAGAAGCCCGCCCTGCTGGCCGGTATATCCCGGACCTACCAGCCCAAGGACGAGGAGGGCGAGCAGCTGCCGCCCGAGTCCACGCGGGTCCAGGTCAAGGCGGAGGACGTGCTGCGGGCGACGGCCGGCACGCTCACGCGGCTGTTCGACGTGACGGCGACGAAGGACTGGGCGAACCGCACCGCGGCCGCCGACGTCGTCGTGGACGGCAGGGTCCTGCTGGCCCAGGTGCCCGTCCCCTACCTGCTCTTCCTCGAGAAGCAGCTCACCGACCTGCACACCTTCGTGCGGAAGCTGCCGGTGCTGGACGCGTCCGAGTCCTGGAACCTGGACCCGTCCACGGACTCCTGGAAGACGGACCCGGTACGCACGATCCGCACCAGGAAGGTGCCGCGCAACCACGTCAAGGCCGAGGCCACCGAGAAGCACCCCGCGCAGGTCGAGGTCTACTACGAGGACGTTCCGGTCGGGTACTGGACGACGGTGAAGTTCTCCGGGGCGCTGCCGGCCCGGCGCGTGAACGAGCTGCTCGACCGCGTGGAAAAGCTCCAGCAGGCCGTCAAGTTCGCCCGCGAGGAGGCCAACGGCGCTGAGGTCACCGACCAGCGGGTCGGGGACGCGGTGTTCGGCTACCTGTTCGGGTAGCCCTGAAATCTCCCCCTGTATGTCTGCAGGGGGTGCGCGAGAGCGCAAGCTGAAACTGATGTTGAAGCTGAACAGGGGTGTCAGTTGGGGGTTCGAATCCCTCCCCCGGCCTTGCGGGCCGGGGTGGCCCAAGCCCGGCAGAGGCGGCCCCGTAAATCTCAGATTCTCGCTCCAGTCTCAGTATTCGCCGCCGAACACCGGATCGACCGAGCGCGGACGATCACCGACGGATGGGGGTTCAAGTCCCTCCTGCGCCTCTCCTCGTGGCGCGGTAGTTCAATGGCAGAACACGTCGGTCTCACTATGATCCGCGGCTCTTAAACGCCGCCGGTGTGCGCAATTGGGTGGCAAGCAGGGGCCCGGGAGCTGGACATGCTCCCGGGCCCTGTCACGTCCGCGCCCCGACGGTCCGGAGCGACCGGCTACACCGGAACGGACACGAACGGCTTGCCCGCCTCGTTCTCGACCAGGACCGCCTGCACGTTCGCCGGATCCACGGCCGCCGAGCCGTCCAGCGACGCGCCCTTGCCCTCGCCGTTCTGCCGGCCGACCACCCAGCCGCCCGCGGTGGTGCGCGTACCGTCCTTGGCGACCACGACCAGCCGGCACCGCTCGCCCGGCGGCACGCCCGTGACCGCGGCGTGCACCCGGACCCACTGGGCGGCGGGCGTCATCTGCACGGTCATCCGGGCACCGGTGACCGGATCGGTGGCCGAGGCCACCTTCGTCCCGGGCGCGGGCGGCGAGGGAGCCGTCGACGCCGTCGGGGAGGGCTGGGGCAGCGCCACCGCCCCCGGATCGCCGGAACCCAGCTGCGCACCGGCCCAGAACACGGCGGCCAGCGACGCCGCCGCGGCCAGTCCCGCGAGTCCCGCCCGCCGGCGCCGCTCGCCGGCCCGCTCACCGCGCAGCTGCCGCAGGGTGCGCTGGAGCAGCAGGTCGCCGCCCTGCGGCGGCCCGTCGAGGAACGCCTCCTCGGGGACCTCGCCCAGCGCCGCCTCCATCTCGCGCAACGCGGCCACCTCCTCCCTGCACTGCACGCACCCGCCGATGTGTTCCTCGACCCGGCGGACCTCCGTCGGATCCAGGACGCCGAGCACGTACGGGCCGAGCTGTTCTTCCTCCTCGTGCCGCTGCCGGTTCATGCCACCACCTCACGCAGTCCGGCGGGCTGCTGGGGCGGCCTGCCCGGTCGTTTGCCTCGTCTGGAAGCGCCGTTCCCGGCGCCGTGGTCCCGGAAGACGTCGCGCAGGGCCTTGAGCGCGTAGTGCGCACGCGATTTGACCGTTCCGGCCGGGATGCCGAGGCTGTCGGCGGCCTCCGCGACGCTGAGCTGGCGGTAGTACAACTCCTTCAGCACGTCCCGGTGTTCCGGCGACAGCCGGTCGAGCGCCCCCAGCACCGTCATCGCGTCCACCACGGAATCGGCGTGGTCCTCCTCCACCGGGGGAGCGGCCGCAGCCCCGGAGACCTCCGGCGGTCGTGCAGCCCTGGCCCGGTAGCGGTCGGTGATGATGTTGCGGGCCACCGTGAGCAGCCAGCCCCGCACCGAGCCCTTTCCGTTCACCAGGACCTCGGAGTGCCGCCAGGCCCGGATCAGCGTCTCCTGGACGACGTCCTCGGCGGCGGCCCGGTCACCGGTCAGCCGGGTGGCGTACGCGAGCAGGGCGTGGCCGTGCTCCTCGTACACCGACCTGATCAGTGCTTCATCGGTCGAGCCCCGCCGAGTGCGGGGCCACAGTGGTCCGGCCATCTCACCCTCTCCGTCTTCCTCGCTTGCGTGGTGCGGTCGGAACACGCCGCCGGGACGGAGCCGGTTCATGTGATGTGCGTCACTCGCGAGGCGGTCACATGTGGCAGGCGCGGCCTTCGTTGAGGCAGGACACGACCGCGGCCATCTGCTCCTCGGTCATCGCGTTCACGAACATGCCGTGGTCCGTCTTCGGGCTGTGCCGCTGTTCGGGGAAGGAATCCAGGGCGAGGGGAGCGTCCGCGGGGACCTCGTAGGACAGGGAGAGGCGCAGCTCGGGCACGGGGAAGGTGCGCGGAGGGCAGACGCCGCCCGCGGCGGGGAACTTCAAGTGCGAGCGGGGTTGCTCACCGGCGGTGTCCAGGCCGTTCCAGCAGCTCGGAAAGACCAGGGTGCGCGTGACGGAGTCCCCCTCGGGGCAGCGCGGATAGCGGGTGGTGGTCCGGTCCGGGGCGCTGGAGCAGCCCCAGCGGGCCCGGACGTCGGCGTCGCTGTCCGCCGTGTACGCGACGGCGTCGCCGGTCATCCCGCGCAGGAAGCGCGGCATCGCCACCACCTTGCTCACCGGACTTCCGCGGAACTCCACCCGTACCGAGGCCTCCGGCAGGATCCGCCCGGCGTTGCCGTGCCCGGCCGAGCCCTCGTGCGGGCGTGTTCCGGGCCGGTCCGGGCGCCGCAGGACGGGCCAGTAGTACGTCGACCGGTCGCCGCCGCGGCAACTGGTCGCGGCCGCGTCCAGGGAGGCGTCGGTCGACATCGCGTCCGTGGACAGGTTCCCCACGTACGCGTGCGTGTGGTGGGCGCCCGCCGGCAGGCCGGGCGAGACCACCAGGTTGTCCTCGTTGTAGTGGCCCTCCGCGTTGCGTCCGCAGTCCACCACCACCGAACCGGCCGAACCCTCGGCTCCCGGGGCCGGGTCGGGCTCGGACGCGGGGGGAACGTCGCGCAGGTCCGCGTAGTCGGAAGGGGCCGGGCCGGCGCCCGCCGCCTGCGGGTGCGGACCGGCCGCCCGCGAGGCCCCCAGGACGGCGGCGAGCAGGCCGCCGCCCAGGACCAGGCAGAGGGCGAGAGCGAGCAGGCGGCGTTCTTTCCCCATGGCGGTCACGGTCGCCGGTGGCGCCACCCGAGTCAACCCGGCGTCCGGAGGGTGAACGGCGCCGCCGGCCCGCTCCGCGGGGCGTCCTTGCCGCTGCGCACACCGGCCGCGCACAGTACGGCGTATGACACCCGAGATGACGCCCGCCGAGCTGCTGCACGCCTTCGCCCGCACCCGCGCCTCCCTCGACGGCGCCGAGGTGACCTTCTGGTGGACGGGCGACGTCCACACCTGGGCCCCCGGAGAGCCCCACCGGCGGCTCTTCGGCTTCGAAGGGCTGAACGTCGCCCGGCTGGTCCCGGACGAGGAGACCGGCGGCTTCCGGCTGCTGGCCAGGGAGGCCGCCTTCTACCTGGACCCCCTGACCCGGGAGATCCTGGACACCTGGGAGGGCCGGCCGGTGGTGCACGTCTGGAACGATCCCGCCCACCAGAAGCTGCGTCCGTTCCCCGTCCCGCTGACCGAGCTCGGCGACCAGGTCTGCTTCAGCCTGGAGATCCCGCTGGCCTACCCCTCGCCGCTGCCCGTCGCCCACTACCCGGCGCACTCGGCCGACGACACCTACCGGGCGCTGGAGCTCTTCCAGTTCTTCGCGCCCGCCTCCGTCCTGCACACGGACGCGCCCAGCGTGCCGGCCACGATGTCCTGGACCCGGATGTCGCCCTGGCTGCCCTGGATGGAACAGGGGCAGCGGCCCGGCGGCCTCACCTTCCACTGCCGCGGCCGCAAACTCGGCTCCTACGCGGAGGTTCCCGAGCGCACCCGCGCCCACATCGCCGCCCAGCACCCCGAATTCGCCCGTTCCCCGGACAAATGGTCCGAGCCGAACGAGACCAGCTGGACGTACTTCCGCAAGCTCTTCCCGCCCCGCGGGGGCGCCGGGGACGCCGCCGGCGCCAGCTCCTGAGTGTCCGGCGGGGGAGCGGCAGGGAGCGGACAAGGGTTTTCCCCGTATCGCGTTCATCCCCGCTTTGCCTACTGTCTGCCCATCGGCGATCTTCCCCTGACCCGACGGCCCACACGCCAACCCCACATGGCATGATGCCGTCCCATCAGGGGGAATCTTCGGTACCGCCGTTGCCCCGCCCCGCCGTCGAGGCCGGGGCAACGTGGCGCGCGGCGGCGGCCGGGGCGAGTTCGACCAGCTCGCTCCCGGTCCCGCGGCCGCCGGTCACCTCCCACACTGCACCGACCGGCCGCTCCGGCCTGCCCGGAATCGGCCCGCGAAAGGGAACTTCGTGCACGCATCGAGACGCAGGCTCATATCCGTGGTGGCGATGTCCGTCACCCTGCTCGCCGGCTCCGCCACCGCCTCCGTGGCCGTCGCGGCCGACGTTCCGGCGCCGTCCGCCGAGACCGCCGCCACCGCCCCGGTCGAGAACCTCATCGTCGGATACAAGACCTCTGCTTCCGAGGCCAGTTCCAACACCGCGGCCGCCGACGACGCCGCGGCCAAGGGCAAGAAGGCCGGCAAGAAGGCGAAGTTCGACCGCCGCCTCGGCACCGGAGCGGCCCTGGTCAGCCTCGGCTCGGCCACCGCCCCCGCCGACGCCGCCAAGGTGATGGCCCAGTTCCGTGCCGACCCGGACGTCGCCTACGTCGAGGTCGACGCCCGCGCCTACGCGATGGCCACACCGAACGACACCGAGTACGCCAAGCAGTGGGACCTCTTCGAGCCCACCGCCGGCATGAACGTTCCTGCTGCCTGGGACAAGACCACCGGCTCCGGCGTCACCGTCGCCGTGATCGACACCGGCTACGTCGCCCACTCGGACGTCGCCGCGAACGTGGTCGCCGGCTACGACTTCATCAGCAGCTCCTCCTCCGCCCGTGACGGCAACGGCCGTGACAGCAACCCCGCGGACGAGGGCGACTGGAACGCCACCGACGGCGAGTGCGGAGTGGGCTCCAAGGCCAGCAACTCCTCCTGGCACGGCACCCACGTGGCGGGCACCATCGCCGCGGCCACCAACAACGGCAAGGGCGTCGCGGGCATCGCGTACAACGCGAAGATCCAGCCCGTGCGCGTGCTCGGCAAGTGCGGCGGCTCGACCTCCGACATCGTCGACGCCATCACCTGGGCCTCCGGCGGCTCCGTCGCGGGCATCCCGGCGAACGCCACCCCCGCCAAGGTCATCAACATGAGCCTCGGCGGCTCGGGCGCCTGCACCGCGACCTACCAGAACGCCATCAACGCCGCCGTCGCCCGCGGTACGACCGTCGTCGTCGCCGCCGGCAACAGCAACTCCGACGCGGCCGGCTTCTCGCCCGCCAGCTGCAACAACGTGATCAACGTGGCCGCCAGCAACCGCACCGGCGACCGCTCCTTCTACTCCAACTACGGCGCGAGCATCGACGTCGCCGCCCCGGGCGGTGAGACCCGCCGCGGTACCGACACCCCCGGTACCGTCACCACCCCCGAGAACGGCATCCTCTCCACGCTGAACGCGGGCACCACCACCCCCGGCGCCGAGATCTACAAGCCCTACCAGGGCACCAGCATGGCCGCCCCGCACGTCGCGGGCCTCGCCGCGCTCGTGGTCGCCGCCAAGCCCTCGCTGACCCCGGCCCAGATCGAGGCGGCGATCAAGAACAACACCCGCCCGCTGGCCGGCGTCTGCTCCGGCGGCTGCGGCACCGGTCTCGCCGACGCGACCGCCACGGTCAACGCCGTGACGACCACCACGCCCCCGGCCCTCGAGAACGGCACGGACTACACCATCGGTGACAACACCACCGTGGAGAGCCCGATCACCGTCACCGGGAAGACCGGCAACGCCCCGGCCACCCTCAAGGTGGGCGTGAACATCGTGCACACCTACATCGGTGACCTGAAGGTCGACCTGATCGCCCCGGACGGCTCGGTGTACAACCTGCACAACCGCACCGGCTCGGGCACCGACAACATCAACCAGACCTACACCGTCAACGCCTCCTCCGAGGTCGCGAACGGCACCTGGAAGCTGCGGGTCAACGACAACGCCGGCGGCGACACCGGCAAGATCGACTTCTGGAACCTGACCTTCTGATCAGATTCCGCTTCGCCCGCCAACTCGGCCTGACAGGCCGATAGTACGGACCAAGCCCACGCCGCGGACCCGCTGATACACCGTGTATCGGCGGGTCCGACGGCTTTTCGCGTCACCTGGCTGATTTCTGCGTCACAATCCGTGTCCACTCGGCATCCGACCTCGTATTGTCGCGTCTCACAGGAATGGCACAGGAGCTGGGGACCGAGAGGCTGGTGGCTGTGCGTGGTGGCGGCGACGGGGAACGCTGACACGAGCGTCGGACAGGACGAACTGGTCGAAGCGGTCGACCGCGCGCTGAACGCGCACGGCCGGGCGCTGCTCACCGGCCCCGCCGGCGCGGGCAAGACGGAGGTCGTACGCGCCGTCGCGGCGGCCGCCGCGACGCGCCGCGAGACGGTGCTGCGCCTGGCACCCGAGGCCGCCGACCAATGGATACCCGAGGCCTCCGCCGCGGCCCTGCTGGCCACGGTCCCCGGCGCCGCCCTCGAACGGCTCTCCGGCCCCCAGCGCACCGCCATCGCCCTCCTGTGCCGCGAGGCGGACGCTCCCCGCGCCGGCCGCGACCACGTCGCGCTGCGCCTCGCGGTCCTCGAGGTGCTCCGTACGCTCGCCGACCGCCACCCCGTCCTGCTCGTCCTCGACAACGCCCAGTGGCTCGACGCCGAGAGCACCGACCTGCTCCGCTTCGCGCTGCGCCTGACCCCGCCCCGGGTCCGCGTCCTGGTCGCCGAATGCGTCCAGGGCGGCGCCCCGGTCGGCGAATCCCTCTGCGGTGCCGGCACGCCCGCGATCCGGGTGCCCCCGCTCGGCGCCGACGAGATCGCCGAACTCCTCGTCCGCCACGGCCTGCCCGCCCGCCTCGCCGGCCGCATCCACCAGGCCAGCGGCGGCAACCCGCGCCTGGCCCTCGCCCTCGGCCACTCCCTCGCCGAGGCCGCCGGGGCCCGCGACGGCGGCGCCCACCACGCCGACACCCTGCCCGTCTCCGGGCAGGCCCGCGAGGTGGCCCGCAGGCTGCTCGCCGAGGCCCCCGCCCAGGCCCGCCGCACCCTCCTGCTCGCCGCCCTGGCCGCCCGCCCCACCACCGCCCTGCTGCGCCGGGCCGGACGTCCCGACGCCGAAGCGGAGTTGGCCGAGGCGGAACGGGCCGCACTGGTCCGGGTGGCGGAGGACGGCAGCGTGGAGTTCACCGCCGGCGCCCTGCCCACCGCTCTCGCCGCCGACGCGGGCTGGCCCGAGCGCTCCGCCGGGCACGCCGCACTCGCCGAGGCGGTCGACGACCCCGTGCAGGCGGTCCGCCACCGGGCGCTGGCCGTGGACACCCCCGACCAGTGGCTCGCCGCGGAGATCACCGAGGCCGCCGCGGTCTGCCGCCGCCGCGGCCAGCGGGCCCTGGCCGCCGAACTCGGCCTGCTCGCCGCGGAACGGACCCCCTCCCACCTGGCCGGGGAGGAACTCGCCCGCCTCGTCACGGCCGCCGAGGACGCCGGCTGGGCCGGCCGCGCCGACCTCGCGCGCCGCGCCACCCGGGCCGTCCTGGCCCGCGACGCCTCGCCCGCCAGCCGGGTCCGGGCCCGGCTGGCGGTGATCGACGCCGCCGGGCAGGCACTGGGCGCCCTCGACGAGACCTTCGCGTGCGCCATGGCCGACGCCGCCGGGGACCCCTCGCTCGAGGCCGCGGTCCAGCTGCGGATCGCCTGGAAGCACAACCTCAGCGACGGCGACCCCGTCCGGTCGCGCGACGCCGCGGCCCGGGCCGGCGCCCTCGCCGCCCTCGGCGGGGACCAGGTCGCCGAGGCCATGGCCCTGACCGTACGGGCCCGCATGGGCCGCATCCTCGGGGATCCCGGCGCGGAGGCGATCCTGGCCGAGGCCCTCGCCCTGCCCGCCCCCGAGGTACCGCTCGGCATGCGCAACGCGCCGCAGTACCTCGCCGTACGGCACGCCCTCTTCGACGACCGCCTGGACGACGCCCGCAGGCAGCTGATGGTCCTGCTGCCCGCCGTCCAGCGCACCGGCTCCGCCGAGGACGTCTTCGAGGTCCTGCGCAGCCTCACGGAGGTCGAACTGCGCAGCGGCCGGTGCACGGCCGCCTCATCCCGCGCCCGCCAGGCCCTGGAGCTGACGATCGAGGCGGGCCTCTCGCCCGGGCCCGCCTGGTACGTCGCCGCGATGGCCGAGGCCAACGGCGGCAGCTTCGCCCGCGCCGCCGGATACGCCCGGCGCGGTATCCAGGCCTCCTACGAGGAGCACGACCAGGTCTTCCTCTCCCGCAGCCTGCACGCGCTCGGCCTGGTCGAACTGGCCACCGGCGAGGCGGCGAAGGCCGTCGCCACCCTGCGCCGGGTCGCCGAACTCGAAGCCGCCCAGAAGGTGGTGGACCCCTCGATCCTGCGCTGGCACGGGGAGCTGGCCGAGGCCCTGGTCGCGGCCGACGCGCCCGAGGAGGCCGCCCGGCTGCTCGACTCCGTGCGCACCGTCGCCCGCGGCCTCGGCCGCACCGGGGTCGTGGCGGCGCTCGACCGGGCCCGCGGCCTGTGCCTGTCGGCGCAGGGGGAGGCGGATGCGGCCGTCCAGCTCCTGGAGGCCACGGCGCAGCGGTTCGAGACCCTGCGGCTGCCGTTGGAGCGGGGCCGCACGCTGCTCGCGCTCGCCCGGGTGGAACGCCGCCGGCGCCGGCGCGCACCCGCCCGCGTCGCGCTCCTGGCCGCGGCCGAGGTGTTCGAGCGGGCCGGCGCCACTCCGTGGACCGAGCTCGCCCGGGAGCCGGCGGCGGGCGAGGGCGGCCGGCCCGAGGCGGCGGCCGCCGCCCTGACCGAGGCCGAGACCCGGCTGGCGCTGCTCGTCAGCCAGGGGGCCAGCAACCAGGAGGCCGCCGCGAAGCTGTTCCTCAGCGTCAAGACGGTGGAGGCCCGGCTGACCCGCATCTACCAGAAGCTCGATGTGCGCTCGCGGGCCCAGCTCGCCACCGCGCTGGCCACCGCACTGCGCGCCACGCGCTGAGCCCGCGGCGCGCAGTACGAGGTCGCCGGCGTACGAGGTCGCCGGCGTACGAGGCCGCCGGAGTACGAGGAAGCCGGAGTACGAGGAAGCCGGAGTACGGGGAAGCCCCGGCCGGTCAGCAGCCCAGGTTGCCGCCCGGTGTCACGCCCAGCAGCTGGGTGAAGCTCTGGTACTTCGAGATGCGGCTCTGGACCTGTGCGGGGTTGCCGCCGTTGCACTCCAGGGCGCCGTTGATGGAGCGGATGGTCTCGCCGAAGCCCGCGCCGTTCACCATGGCCGCGTGAGCGGTCATGGTGCCCGGGCCGTTCTGGGTGTTCCAGTACCAGAGCGCCGTCTTCATGGCGATCGCCGGGTTCCGCTCGACGAGGTACGGGTCGGCGAGGAGGTTGATGCCGAGCGCGTCGCCGGCCGCCTTGTAGTTGAAGTTCCAGCTCAGCTGGATGGGGCCGCGCCCGTAGTAGGCGGCCTGGCCGGCCGGGCACCCGTAGGGCCGGGTCGCGTCGCAGTAGTGGGGGTAGTTGGCCGTGTTCTGCTCGACGATGTGGACGAGTCCGCCGGTCTCGTGCGAGACGTTCGCGAGGAAGGCGGCGGCCTCGCGCCGCTTCACGGTGTCGTCGCCGGTGGTGGCGAAGCCGGGGTACGCGGAGAGGGCCGCGACCAGGCCGTCGTAGGTGTAGAAGGGGTTCCGGTTCGGGAACATCTGCTGGAACTGGGCCTCGGAGACCACGAATCCGGACGGGTTGCCGGGGTCCGGCTCCTGGCCCCCGCCGCCCCCGCAGGCACCCTGGTCGGACCACACGCCCCACTCCCCGGTGGTCCCGGGCGTCTCGCCCTGGGTCCACCACTTCGCCTGCCAGTTGTGCCCGTTGTGGGAGGCGCTCATGCCGCCCGTGTAGACGGCGGACGGGGCCCACGCACCCGCGCACGGGGCCGCTGCCGAGGCGGGGGAGGAGGGGAGGAGGAGGGCGAGCCCGAGGCCTGCCGTGGCGGTCGCGGCGGCGGCCAGCGAGAGGGCACGGCGGCGAAGCGCACGAATCACGTAACTGCTCCTTCAGTGGGGGGAGTTGCCGTGGGGGCGGCAACAGCGCCCACTGAAGCGAAATGGTCTGAACCTGTCAAGGTCTAGACCAAATGAAACGCGCCGACGCGGCATGCCGCGTCGGCGCGGAACCGGAGGACCGGAAGGTCAGCTGCCGGCGGAGAGGTTGCCCGAGAGGACCGGGATGTTGTCCAGGATGTGCGAGAGCGGCTCGTCGCCCTTGGCCTGGGTGGAGTTCTCGGCGCACTGCTGGTTCATCGGGTTGGCCAGGACGTTGATGTCCTCGACGCCGACGTTGACCAGGGCGAGGATCGACTGGACGTTGACCTTGGCCGGCAGGCCGATGCAGAGCTTGTTGGCGGTGCCCTGGACCAGGTTCGCCTGCGGGCTCATCTTGCCCCGGGTCTCCTGGTTGCCGTAGATCTGCGCGGCGCCGTTGCCGTTGACGGTGTTGGTGCCGCGGTCGTTGCCGATCGCCATCGCCGGGGTGGCTACGGCAGCGCCCGCACCCAGCACGGAGGCGGTGACCGCGGCGGTGGCCATGAACTTCTTGAGCATGTGGGGGATCCTTCTGTCGCACTGTCGCATGGATGGCTGCCCTCGGCGGGGGCGAGCTGATCAACTGCTCCAGGCGCTGCCGGTTATCCCCACTCACCCGAGTGGCCCAACGACGGGGCGGCGGCCCGGTCCCGCCGCCGTGGCGGCGAGACTGAGCTCCTCAGGCGTGAGGGTCAGCCGGTCTTGCGGCGGACCTTCTTGTTCTTGCCGCCGGGGCCGCTGCTGGCACCCTGGACCTTCGCGCGGGACTGGTGCGCCTGCTGGGAGTGGGCATTCGCGGCGTTGCGCTCCAGCGCCTCGCGGAACTTCCGCTTGGTCTCCTCGGCCGGAGATTCGTCCTGCGGGGTGTCTGCTTCGTCTGCCATGTGTCCTCCTGGGGTGATCAAGCCGTTCCAGTCTGTCAGCTGGCGTGCCCGCTGACCAGCGAGTTCCGCGGTGCGAGAGGGCGCCGGCGCGGGACTGCCCCGCCTCCAAGGACTGCTTGGAGAAGTCATAAGTTCCGCTGATGGGGTCATAAGGCGATACCGGGTGCTGGGTTAGGATTGCCTTAGTTTAGGGTTCCTTTTGATCACCAGTGATCCACTGTGCTGTCGCTCGAAGGGAACCTCTGCCATGCCTCGACCTCTGCGGGTAGCAATCGTCGGTGCCGGCCCCGCCGGGATCTACGCCGCCGACGCGCTGCTGAAGTCCGAGGCGGCAGCGGAGCCCGGTGTGTCCATAGACCTCTTCGAGAGGATGCCCGCGCCCTTCGGCCTCATCCGCTACGGCGTCGCCCCCGACCACCCGCGGATCAAGGGCATCGTCACCGCCCTGCACCAGGTGCTCGACAAGCCGCAGGTCCGGCTGTTCGGGAACGTCGACTACCCGAACGACATCAGCCTGGACGAGCTGCACTCCTTCTACGACGCCGTGATCTTCTCCACCGGCGCCACCGCCGACCGCGCCCTGGCCATCCCGGGTGTCGACCTCGACGGCTCCTACGGCGCCGCCGACTTCGTCTCCTGGTACGACGGCCACCCCGACGTCCCGCGCACCTGGCCGCTCCAGGCCGAGAAGGTCGCCGTGCTCGGCGTCGGCAACGTCGCCCTCGACGTGGCGCGGATCCTCGCCAAGACCGCCGACGAACTGCTGCCGACCGAGATCCCCCCGAACGTCTACGAGGGCCTGCAGGCCAACAAGGCCCTCGAGGTGCACGTCTTCGGGCGCCGCGGCCCCGCCCAGGCCAAGTTCAGCCCCATGGAACTGCGCGAGCTGGACCACTCGCCCACCATCGAGGTCATCGTCAACCCCGAGGACATCGACTACGACGAGGGCTCGATCACGACCCGCCGCTCCAACAAGCAGGCCGACATGGTGGCCAAGACCCTGGAGAACTGGGCGATCCGCGACATCGGGGACCGGCCGCACAAGCTGTTCCTGCACTTCTTCGAGTCGCCGACCGAGGTGCTCGGCGAGGACGGCAAGGTGGTCGGACTGCGCACCGAGCGCACGGAGCTCGACGGCACCGGCAACGTCAAGGGCACGGGCCGGTTCACCGACTGGGACGTCCAGTCCGTCTACCGCGCCGTCGGCTACCTCTCCGACGAGCTGCCCAAGCTCCCCTGGGACGTCGAGTCGGGCACGGTCCCGGACGAGGGCGGCCGCGTCATGGAGGCCGGCAGCCACCTGGCGTCGACCTATGTGACCGGCTGGATCCGGCGCGGTCCGGTCGGCCTGATCGGCCACACCAAGGGCGACGCCAACGAAACCGTTGCGAACCTGCTGGCCGACCATGCCGCGGGCCGGCTGCTCACCCCGGCCGCTCCCGCGCCGGAGGCCGTCGAGGCCTTCCTCGCCGAGCGCGCCGTCCGCTACACCACGTGGGAGGGCTGGCACCGGCTGGATGCGGCCGAGAAGGCACTGGGCGAGCCCCAGGGCCGCGAGCGGGTGAAGATCGTCGAGCGCGAGGAGATGCTCGAGGCCAGCGGAGCCTAGGAAGCGCAGCGCAGGGGGCGGCACCCGTACGGGTCCCGGCCCCCTGCGCGCGTGGACGGCTGCGGGGCCGGGCCATCGCCGGCGCGGGTCCGTCCGCGGCGGCCCCGGGTGCGCGCCCTGCGGGAGGTGGCCGGAACGCGCCTGTTCCTTCACCCGTCCGGAGGAAGTGCGCTCGCGGACGGAATGCCGTTCCCGGCGGGGGAGTTGGTACCAGCGCGAGACCTGGTCCCCTACGCACGGGAGAGCTCATGAAGATCGGCATCATCGGCGCGGGAAACATCGGCGGCAACCTCACCCGCCGCCTCACGGCCCTCGGGCACGAGGTGTCCGTGGCGAACTCGCGCGGCCCCCAGACCCTGACGGCCCTCGCCGAGGAGACCGGCGCCACCCCGGCCACCGTCGGCGAAGCGGCCCGCGGCGCCGAAGTCGTCGTGGTCACCGTCCCCTTCAAGAAGGTGCCGGACCTGCCCTCCGGCCTCTTCGACGGAGCCGCCCAGGGCTTCGCCGTCATCGACACCTGCAACTACTACCCCCGGCAGCGCGACGGCCGGATCGCCGGTGTCGAGGACGAGGGCCTGACCGAGAGCCGGTGGGTCGAGCGGCACCTCGGCCACCCCGTGATCAAAGCCTTCAACGGCACCTACGCCCAGGACATCCTCGACCGGCACCGCCCGGCGGGCGACCCGGAGCGGATCGCCCTGCCCGTCGCGGGCGACGACGAGGCGGCGAAGAAGACCGTCCGCGCCCTGATCGAGGAGCTCGGCTTCGACACCGTGGACGCGGGGGGCCTCGACGACTCCTGGCGCCAGCAGCCCGACACCCCCGTCTACGGGCTCCGCGAAGGCGTCGAAGGCGTCACCCGGGCACTGGCCGAGGCCTCTGCGGAGCGCAAGCCGGCCTTCCGGGGCTGACGAGGGGCCGGGGCCGGGGCCGAGCGCCCGGTCCAGCGCGTCGAGGCCGACGGTTGTCAGGGCCGGACGTGCCGGGCCGTCATGCGGCCCTGTCCCAGCTCGATGGTGAAGGTGACCTGCTGCTCCTCGGACAGGACCTGGGGATCGTGCTCTATGTCCTCCCGCTCGACGAAGACGGGCGCCGTCTCGCCGAGGGGGAGGATGAACCCGTACCCCCGGTCGCGGTTGTAGGACTGGACGAACCCTTTGACGCGCGGTTCCATCGTGCACCTCCCGTGCCACGAGGCTGCCGCAGCGGCCCGGGTACCGCCTTCCGGGCGATTCCGATCGGGTGAACGGGTGAGCGGCGGGCCCGCTCAGCCCCGTTCCAGCAGGCCCCGTACGAAGGCGGCCTGGCCGGCGTGCTGCAGATCGTCTGCCAGCACGCTGACCAGGCGCACGCCCAGGGTGACGGGTGGGTCCCAGCGCTCGTCGACCACCCGGTCGAGGTCCGCGGCGGCGAGTCCCCGCACGAAGCGCACGCTCTGCTCGTGGACCGCGTCGTAGTACCCCAGCAGCAGCTCGCCGGCCTGGACCTCGACCGATCCGGCCTGCCGGGCGGTGTGCCCGTATCCGGTCGAGCCGACGGGCAGGCCCAGGGCGAACCGGGCCGCCCAGCCCTGGGACTGCCAGACCTGCTCCCGTTCGGCGGCGTCCGCCACGTGGTCGTCCTGGATCCGGGTGAGGTGCCAGACGAGCCAGGTGATCGAGTTGGCCGCCGGGTCGACCCGCGCGTTGAGCCGCTCCGGGGGCAGCCCCTCGACGACCTCGTGCACGATCTCCCGGATGCGTCCGAATCCGTCGGCGATGACGTCCGTAGCCTTCATGCACCCACCATGCAAGGCGGCCCGGCCCGCCCGGCGCGAGCGACACGCGCCTCAGACGGCGGCGTCGGCCTTGTCCGTCCGCTGCCTCGTGCCGGCCTCGTCCGCCGCCGCCGGCTGGGCCGCGGCGGCGGCCACGGTCCCCCGCGCGGAGCGCAGGCCGAACCGGCTGATCACGGCGACGAGCGCGAAGGCGGCGGCGCCGATCCCGAAGGTGAGGGTGAAGCCGGACTCCGCGGGCAGTGCCGGGACGCCCGCAGGCAGGTGCTCGATGGTCTTGGACGCCAGGATCGTGGTCACGATGGCGCTGCCGATCGCGCTGCCCGTGGAGCGGGAGATCGAGTTGATGCCGTTGGCGATGCCGCTCTGGTGGTGGGGGACGCTGGCCATGATCACGGCCGGCATGGCGGCGTAGCCGAAGCTGACGGCTGCGCCGACGACCAGACCGGCGCCGATCACCGAGGCGCTGTGCTGGTGGTCCAGGGCGAGCCAGGCGAACCCGGCGGCGCCCAGCGCGGCGGCCAGGCCCAGGGCCACGCGCGGCCCGCGGTGGCGGACGAGCTGGCCGCCGATGGGCGAGGCGAGCAGCGAGACGATGGCTCCGGGCAGCAGGAACTGCACGGACGCGCGCAGGATCGACGCGTCGAAGCCGTAGCCGGCGAGGGCCTCGGGCATCTGGACGAGGTAGGAGACGCCCAGGAAGTTCGCGAACATGCCGAAGCCGACGAGGACGCCGGCCAGGTTGGCCATGAGCACCGGGCGGTGGACGAACATCCGCATGTCGACCAGCGGCTCGCTCACCTTGCGCTCGACCAGGACCCACACGGCGGTCATCACGGCCGCGCCGGCGAAGCTGCCGAGCGTGCGGGCGGAGGCCCAGCCCCACTCGTGGCCCTGCGAGATCGGCAGCAGGAGCAGCAGCAGGGCGGTACCGAGGGTCAGGGCGCCCAGGAAATCGGTGCGCCCGCCGGTCTTGTGGCGGGTCGCGGGGACCAGGAGGACCACGGCGAGCAGGGCGAGGGCCGCGAAACCGGTCGCCATCCAGAAGGCGTTGCGGTAGTCGGCGCCGGAGCCCGAGGTGAGCAGTCCGGTGGCGACGAGCGCGAGGCCGCTGCCGAACGCGAGCGTGCCGCTGACCAGCGCCATCGCGCCGGGCAGCTTCTGCGGCCGGACCTCCTCGCGCAGGACGGAGAGGGCCAGCGGGAAGATCGCGGTGGCGGCGCCCTGGAGCACCCGGCCCAGGATCAGCAGCGGCAGCGAGGTCGCCAGCGCGGCGACGACGGAGCCGGCGACCATGACGCCGAGTACGGCCACCAGGGTCGGCTTCTTGCCGTGCTGGTCGCCGAAGCGGCCCAGCAGCGGGGTGAAGACGGCCGCCGACAGCAGGGTGGCGGTGGTCACCCAGCTCACATTGGCGGTGGAGGTGCCGAGGTCGTTGCGGATGAGGCCGAGGATCGGGACCGGCAGGGTCTGCATCATCGACACGACCATGGCGGCGAGACTCAGGGCGAAGACGATGACCGTCTCGTTCCGTCGCCCGGTGGCCGTCGCGGCGGCGGGGGAGGGGGTGCTCATGGCTGGCTGGACCTTCTTCGGGCTTCAGAGCTTCAGGACGCAGATGTTTGACGTCATCAAGTAACTCCGTCGAAGGTAGACGCGAATGGTTAAGGTGGTCAAGTAAACAATTGATAATGTCAACCATTCTGGGTAGGCTCGAGCCATGTCTGGTAAGAGCGGCACCGCCCCGCACGCAGCCCCCGCCAAGCTCCAGCTGCTGGAGCTGCTCGCCGCCATCGGCACGGCCCAGTGGCGCGACTTCGCGACGGCCGCCTCCCCTTACGGCCTCACCTCCACCCAGGCCAGGGTCCTCGCGCAGCTCGACGGCCCGGTGCCGATGCGCGGGCTCGCCAAGCTGCTGGTCTGCGACGCGTCGAACGTGACCGGCATCGTCGACCGCCTCGAAGCCCGCGGGCTGGTGCGCCGCGAGCCGGACCCTGCGGACCGCCGCGTCAAGAACGTCGTGGCCACGGACGCGGGCCGCGACGTCATCCGCCGCGTACGTGAGGAGATGCAGGCGACCCACGGCGCGCTCGACACCCTCGACGAGACCGAGAGCGCCACCCTCTACGCCCTGTTGGAGCGGCTGCGCCCCACCATGGAGAAGGACGCCTGAAGTAGCCTCACCCCATGAGCACCCTGCAGACGATCAACGACGTGTCCGTGCTGATGT
This sequence comes from Streptomyces sp. NPDC048349, assembly GCF_040651925.1. NCBI lineage: Bacteria > Bacillati > Actinomycetota > Actinomycetes > Kitasatosporales > Streptomycetaceae > Streptomyces > Streptomyces sp. NPDC048349. The sequence goes on from NZ_JBEZLA010000061.1 coordinate 20,151, forward strand.
GGGAGGCCGAGGGTGAGGTCATCGCCGGTGAACGCGAGGCCCTCGACTGCATAGGCGACGCCGGCTACCAGGGTGCCCGGTGGGCCGTCATCCCCGCCGAGCGGTTCGACGAGGACTTCTTCCGGCTGAGCACCCGCGTCGCCGGGGCGATCATCCAGAAGTTCGTCCAGTACCGGGTCGGACTCGTCGTCCTGGGCGACATCTCCCGCCACACCGAGAACAGTTCGGCGCTGCGCGACTTCGTCCGGGAATGCAACCGCGGGACCCAGACGTGGTTCCTCGCCGACGCGGCGCAGCTGCGCGAGCGGCTGGCCGGGCCCGCGGCGTGAGCCGGGCCCAGGGGCCCCGCCTCCTGCGCGCGGCCGACCGCAACGCCACCGCCTGGAAGAACGGCGGGGGAATCACCCGCGAGATCGCGGCGTGGCCCGAGGGCGCCGGTACCGCGGACTTCGCCTGGCGGGTGAGCCTCGCCGAGGTCGCCGCCGACGGGCCGTTCTCGGCCTTCCCCGGTGTCGACCGCACCCTCACCCTCGCCGAGGGCGCGGGCATGGACCTCGCCGTGGCGGGCGCCCGCCGTCTCGTGGACGAGCGGTTCGCGCCCCAGGACTTCGCCGGGGACGAGCCGACGGACTGCCGTCTCCTCGACGGCCCCGTGGTCAACTTCAACGTGATGTACCGCCGTGGCGCCGCGACGGCGGAGACCGCCGTCGTACGGGGCGGCCTCACCCTCGGCGCTCCGGCGGGCGAGACCCTGCTGGTCGTCGCCCTGGAGGGACCGGCGGTGCTCGAGGCGCCCGGGAGCCCGGTCGTCGCCCTCGACCCGTACGACGCGGTCCTGGCGGCGGGTCCCTTCACCGGCCTGGTACGGACCTCCGGTCGCGCCGCCGTGGTGCGCTTGCGCCGGGCCCCGGCCCGGCCGGGTCCCGGTTCGGCGGAGAGGAGGAGGTCGGGATGATTCGGGACGATGTGACGCGATGCGGAGCCGTCCGGCCGATCGAAGCCGTCTGAAGGATCGTTTCTGCGGTGAACCGCTGCGGCCATGGAGGTGAAACCGCGTACCCGTCGGCGGTCCGCGACCGCCGTGGACGGCTATCCATGTCGACGTGATCAAGTCGCTCCGTACCGGATTCACCGCAGCCGCCGTGACCGCAGCTCTCGTCACGCTCAGCCCCGCTGCCGGGGCCTCCGCCCCGGCACCCTCGGCCAAGGCCCCCTCCGACCAGGTGACCGTGGACGTCGCCTCCGTCAACGGATCGGGCTGCCGTCCAGGCAGCGCCGCCGTCGCCGTGGCGCCCGACAACTCGGCCTTCACCGTCACCTACAGCGAGTACCTGGCCCAGGCGGGCGGCGGCGCCCCCGCCGTCGAGGGCCGCAAGAACTGTCAACTCTCCCTCGTCGTCCACGTCCCCCAGGGCTACACCTACGCCGTGGCGCAGGTCGACTACCGGGGCTTCGGCAGCCTGCAGGAAGGCGCGATCGGAACGCAGAAGGCGAGCTACTACTTCCAGGGCATGAGCCAGACCGCCCAGCGCACCCACAAGTTCAACGGCGCGTTCGAGGACAACTGGCAGGCCACCGACACCACGGGGGTCGAGGCGCTGGTCTTCGCACCCTGTGGCGAACAGCGCAACTTCAACATCAACACCGAGCTGCGTGCCGAGGTCGGAACCTCCGACCCGGCGCAGACCAGCTTCATGGCGCTCGACTCCACCGACGGCGCCATCAACAGCGTGTACCACTTCTCCTGGAAGCAGTGCCCGGGACGCTGACGGGCGGCAGGCCGGTGCCGGGGCCGCCCGTGGGGCGGGCCCCGGCACCGGGCTGTGCGGACGCCCCCCGACGGGTACCGCACGGCCACACCTGCGTGTACCCGGCACGGGTCCGTGGGCTGCGCCCGCCCGGCTCCCTTCGGCCCCGAGGTCCGTCCCGCCCCCGGGTGACGCGCGGGCGGCCCGCCCCGCCGGGGGGCGACACCGCAGCGGGACGGGGCCCGCGGGCCGGGCCGGGGGCACGCATGCACCCGTACGGCCCAACCCGACGCGCCGGTCAGCCGGGCGGCCCGAGGACCTCGCGCGCCCCGGGCAGGTCGTGGACGGCAGCGGCCGTCCCGGTCAGCGGCAGCAGCCCCGACAGCGGGCACAGCACCGGCATTTCGTGGTCGACCTCCCACTCGCCGACGGCCGCCCCGCGGTTCTTGCGGCCGCCGCCGGCATCGGTGGTGCAGACGGCGTACAGCCGTCCGGCGCAGCCCCGGCAGAGCAGGGCGTCGTGGCCGGTCACGGCCGACCCGCCGGCCGCGCCGCGGCCGCGAGCCCGTCCCGCAGGCCACGGCGGCCCAACATGCCGGGTGCGCAGCTCGCTTGTAGCGTCGGTCGCGTCAGGAGTCCTGGTGACCCGACAGGAGTCCGCCGGCCGGTGCGCACCCGCGCGAGACGCGCAGGACGCAGACGATACGGATCACGCCCGCGAGGCGCGCCGAGCCGCCCGAGCGCAGCCCGCGCCGGTGCCGGGACGGCCCGTCTTGCGTGCCGTCGCGGGGCGTGCGCACAGCACCCGTACGAGAGGCCGTGCCGATGCCGAACGACGTTCCGATATCGAGCCTGCTGCGTGTCGAGAGGGGCCTGGCCGGCCCCGAGGAACTGGCGGCGATCGCCGTCGTGGTCGCCTGCTACGCGGGCCGCACCGCCCCGGCGCCCGCCGCGGCGCGGGGCGCCGGCCGGGAAGCCGGCCGACGGCGCGCCGCAGGCCCGGACGCCGGCTGCTGGGCAGGCTGCTGGGCCTGCCGCTGAACCCCGTCCGCCGGCCCGGCGTACGGCCGGCGGACGGGGAGGCGAAGTGATCACCTCCGCTGCAGCACCGTCGTGAGGACCTCCTGCAGCGTCGCCGCGGGTTCCGCGACGGCGCGCTCCGAGCGCCAGGCCACGAACCCGTCCGGACGTACGAGCACCGCCCCGTCCGGGTCCATCCCGTGGACCTCGGCCCAGTCGGCGCCCGTCTCCTGGAGCAGGTCGGCGTCCGGTCCGGAGCCGATGGTGTAGGCGTCCAGCCGGACGGCCGGCAGCTGCCGGGCCACCCGTTCGGCCGCCTCCCGCCACGGCGTCCCCGCGCCGCTGAGCAGGACGAACGAGCGCTCGTACAGGTCCAGGGAGGAGATCCGCTCACCGGCCCTGAGCAGCCACATGTGCGGCGCCCGGGTGCCGGTGTCACCCATCAGGCGCATCGCCTCCGGGATGATCGGCCGTCCCGGATCGCCGCCCACGACCGCGCCCTGCGGGTAGCAGTAGCCCATCGCCGTGGGCAGGATCCCGCTGCCCGGCCCGCCGCCCATGGTGGGCGGCGGCGCGTACCCCGGGTGGCTGTGCTCGGCCGAACGGGCCGACGCCCGCTCGCTGGTGGCCCGGGCCACCGGAAGCCGCTCGGCCTCGTAGGTGTCGAGCAGCTCGATGCCGGCCGCTCCGTCCAGCACCGCGGCGATCTTCCAGGCCAGGTTGTGCGCGTCCTGGATGCCCGTGTTGGAGCCGAAGGCCCCCGTCGGGGACATCTCGTGGGCCGCGTCACCGGCCAGGAACACCCGGCGGCCGGAAGAGTACCGCTCCGCCACCCGTTCGGCGGCGTGCCAGGGAGCCTTGCCGCCGATCTCCACGTCCAGGTCGGGCACGCCGATGGCGTTGCGGATCTGCTCCACGCACCGCTCGTCGGTGAAGTCCTCCAGGGTCTCGCCCCGGTCCGGGTGCCAGGGGGCGTGGAAGACCCACTGCGTCGCGTTGTCCACCGGCAGCAGCGCCCCGTCCGCCCCCGGGCGCATCAGGTAGCAGACGATGAAGCGCAGATCCCCCAGTACCTCGATGAGCCGCTCCGAGCGGAAGGTGACGCTCACGTTGTGGAACAGCTCGCCGTTCCCCGTCTGGGGGATGCCCAGCTGCTCCCTCACGGGGCTGCGCGGCCCGTCGGCGGCGATCAGGAAGTCGGCCCGGACCGTGGCGTGCTCGCCCGTCTCGCGGTTCTTCACCAGGGCGGTCACCCCTTCCGCGTCCTGGTCGAAGCTCATGAGCTCGGTGGAGAACCGGATGTCGGCCCCCTGCGCACGGCTCTGCGCGGCCAGCACCGGCTCGATGTTGTTCTGGCTGCACAGGCACCAGCCGGTCGGGCTGAACTTGCGCAGCGCCCCCGACGGGTCGACGGACTTGATCAGCCAGTTGTGGTCGCCGCCGGTCAGTGAGCGGGCTTGCAAAATGCCCTGGACCCCCTCCAGCGCGGATGCCGCCCGGCGGATCGCGTGCTCCGCCCCTGCGGTGCGGAAGAGCTCCATGGTCCGGGCGTTGATGCCCCGGCCGCGCGGGTGCGGGGAGGTACCGGAGTGCTTCTCGACCAGCAGGTGCCTCACTCCGTGGCGGCTCAGGAAAAGCGAGGTGGACAGGCCCACGAGGGAGCCGCCCACGACGAGAACCGGTACGCGAACATCGGCGTTGTCTTCCATCAGCTGCGGGCTCCTGTTTTCTGTGTGGGGGAGTGGACTCTTTATGCCCCCGATCGTCGATTAGGCCCGGTTGATTCGCCGGTTGTCACCCGCTTGATCCGGACATGTAGCGGTACGTCCCCACCCGGATGACGATGAGCGACAGCGGCTCCCCCTGAGATGCGCCGGCCCGCCGTCCCGACCGAGACGGCCGCCGGCCCGGGCGGACGCCACCGGTGACGGACGAGGGGTCCGTACGCGATGGATCTCCACCCCCTCATGAAGGAGTGAGTAGATGACAACCACCCTGTCCGAACGGGTGTCGCAGTCAGCCTTCGACGGCTCCATGCTCCGGGTCGTCCTCCTGATGGACCTCCACGAGGGGGCCCAACAGCGGTTCTTCGAGGCGTACGAACAACTCCGCCACGACATCGCGTCGATCCCGGGCCACATCAGCGACCAGCTGTGCCAGTCCTTCGAGAACCCCTCGCAGTGGCTCATCACCAGCGAGTGGGAGAGCGCGCCGCAGTACCTCGCATGGGTCAACAGCGAGCAGCACGCCGAACAGGTCAAGCCGCTCGGCGCCTGCGCCCGCGTCATGCGCCCGCTCAAGTTCACCGTTCTGCGCGAGACCGGCCGGAGCTACGACGCGGCGGCCAGGCCCGCCACCGTCCGGCTCCAGCCCACGCCCCGCCTCGGCGCCGGCATCGTCCGCCACGCCCTGACCTTCACCGTCAAGCCGGGCAGCGAGAAGGAGGTCGCCTCCATCCTCTCCAGCTACGCCTCCCCGGCCGCCCGCGTCGACGACCACACCCGGCTCTGCCGGACCTCCCTCTTCATGCACGGCAACCGGGTCGTGCGGACCGTGGAGGTCCAGGGCGACCTGATGGCGGCCCTGCGGCACGTTTCCGAGCAGCCCGAGGTACGGGCCGTCGAGGAGGCCATCAACCCCTACCTGGAGAAGGACCGGAACCTGAACGACCCGGAGTCGGCACGCATGTTCTTCATGCAGGCGGCGCTGCCGGCCGTCCACCACATCGCCGCCGGGGAACCGGACGCCGGGGACGTCACCCGCCATGCGCTGTACTACCCGGCCAAGCCCGGCTGCGGCCCGGCCCTGGCCCGCTTCCTCGCCCGCCAGGACGAGGCGGCCGCGCACCGCCCGGACAGCCCCGTTCGGAGCAGCAGCATCTTCCAGCGCGACGACATCGTCGTCCGCCTGGTCGACGTGCGAGGCCCGCTCGACGCCGAGCCCGACAGCATCCTGGGGGTGCGCGGCCCCCGGAAGGCGGCCGTACTGGACCGGCTGACGGCCACGCCCGGCGAGCGGACCCGCATCGCCCGCCACACGATGAACCTGATCACCGACCGCCGGGCGCCCGCGCAGTCCTGACCCCCCGGTCCCCCACCCCCATCCCGTCCAGGCTCCCCACACGCCAGGAGGAACCCGCTATGACCAGACAGCGCCCACGCATCGTCGACCTCAGCGAGACGCCGCCCAACCGCCGGCGCGGTGGCGACCTCAGGGCCGTGCTCACCCCGACCTCGGTGGGTTCCACCAGCGGCTTCATGGGCCTGGCTGTCATGGCCCCGGGGGAGTCCATCGCCGAGCACTACCACCCGTACTCCGAGGAGTTCGTGTACGTGGTCGCCGGCCGGCTCGAGGTCGACCTCGACGGCGAGGCCCACCCGCTGCGCACCGATCAGGGCCTGCTGGTCCCGCTCAACGTGCGCCACCGGTTCCGCAACGTCGGGGACACCGAGGCCCGCATGGTCTTCCACCTGGGACCGCTCGCCCCGCGCCCCGAACTGGGCCACGTCGACACCGAAGAGGCCCCGCACCCGGAGGGCACCGCCTGGGAGCAGCCCCCGGACCGCACCGGAGCGGTCTCGTGACCCGCCGCCGGGTGGCGGTCACCGGGGTCGGCGTGGTCGCCCCCGGCGGGATCGGCGTCTCGGCCTTCTGGGACCTGCTCGCCAACGGCCGTACGGCCACCCGCGGCATCACCCTCTTCGACCCGGCCGGGTTCCGCTCCCGGATAGCAGCGGAAGTCGACTTCGACCCCGCCGCGCACGGCCTCGGCGAGGAGGAGACGGCCCGGGCGGACCGGTACATCCAGTTCGCCCTCGTCGCCGCCCGCGAGGCCCTGCTCGACGCGGGACTCGAGCTCACCTCGGACGAGGCCTGGCGCACCGGGGTCTCCCTGGGCACCGCCGTCGGCGGCACCACCCGGCTGGAGCACGACTACGTCGCCGTGAGCCAGTCGGGAGCCTGGTGGGACGTGGACCACAGGTTCGCCGGGCCCCATCTGCACCGGGCGTTCACGCCCGCCACCCTCGCCTCCGCCGTCGCGGAGCAGACGGGTGCGCGCGGTCCGGTGCAGACGGTGTCCACCGGCTGCACCTCCGGACTCGATGCCATCGGGTACGCCGTGCACTCCATCGCGGAGGGCCGGATGGACGTGTGCATCGCCGGCGCCTCGGACTCGCCGATATCGCCGATCACCGTGGCCTGCTTCGACGCCATCAAGGCGACCTCGCCGAACAACGACGACCCGGCCCACGCCTCCCGGCCCTTCGACGCCGACCGGGACGGGTTCGTCCTCGGCGAGGGCGGCGCGGTCCTCGTGCTCGAAGAGCTGGAACACGCCCGCGCCCGCGGTGCGACCGTCTACTGCGAGATCGGCGGCTACGCCACCTTCGGCAACGCCCACCACATGACCGGGCTGACCGCCGAGGGCCTGGAGATGGCACGGGCCATCCAGACCGCCCTGGACCAGGCCGAGATCGGCGCGCAGGACATCGACTACGTCAACGCGCACGGATCGGGCACCAAGCAGAACGACCGCCACGAGACGGCGGCCGTCAAGCGGGTCCTGGGCGAGCACGCCTACAAGACGCCGATGACCTCCATCAAGTCCATGGTCGGTCACTCCCTCGGCGCCATCGGGGCGATCGAACTGGCGGCCTGCGTGCTGGCCATGACCCACCAGGTGGTACCGCCCACGGCGAACTACGAGACGCCGGACCCGGAGTGCGACCTGGACTACGTACCCCGCACCGCCCGCGGCCGCACGCTGCGCAATGTGCTCTCGGTCGGCAGCGGCTTCGGCGGATTCCAGTCCGCCGTGGTCATGACCCGGCCAAAGGAGGAGGTCTCGTGACCCGCCGAACGGTCATCACGGGCATCGGGGTCGTCGCGCCGAACGGCATCGGCGCCGACGACTTCTGGAAGGCCACCCACGCCGGTCTCAGCGTGCTGGACCGCGTCACCCGCGCGGGCTGCGAGCACCTCCCGCTGCGCGTCGCGGGAGAGGTGAGGGGCTTCGACCCCGGGGCGATGGTCGAGGAGCGCTTCCTCGTCCAGACCGACCGCTTCACCCACCACGCCCTCGCCGCCGCCGACCTGGCCCTGGCGGACGGCCGGCTCGGCCGGGCCGACTACGAGGACGACCCCTTCTCGGTCGGGGTGGTCACGGCCGCCGGGTCCGGCGGCGGCGAGTTCGGCCAGCGGGAACTGCAACGGCTGTGGGACCAGGGCCCCCGCTACGTGGGCCCGTACCAGTCGATCGCCTGGTTCTACGCCGCGAGCACCGGCCAGATCTCCATCCGCCGCGGCCTCAAGGGACCGTGCGGGGTCGTCGCCAGCGACGAGGCGGGCGGGCTCGACGCCTTCGCGCACGCCGCACGCGCCATTCGCCAGGGCAGCCGGGCGATGCTCGTGGGGGCCACGGAGGCGCCCCTGGCGCCGTACTCCATCGTCTGCCAGCTGGAGTACGAGGGCCTGAGCACGCACGACGACCCCGAGCGCGCCTACCGGCCCTTCACGGCCAAGGCCTGCGGGTACGTCCCCGCGGAGGGCGGCGCGATGTTCCTCCTCGAGGACGAGTCAGCGGCCCTCGGCCGGGGTGCCACGGTACGTGCCGTACTGGCCGGCCACGCCGCCACCTTCAGCGGCACCCGGCGGCCGGACGAGGCCGGCGAAGGGCTGGCCCACGCGATCAGGGGCGCGCTGCGCGAAGCCGGCTGCGCCCCGGAGGAGGTCGACGTGGTCTTCGCCGACGCCCTCGGGACGCCGCAGGCCGACGCGGCCGAGGCGGCGGCGATCGCGAGCGCCCTCGGGGCCCACGGGCGCGAGGTGCCGGTCACGGCGCCGAAGACGGGCACGGGCAGGGCGTACTGCGCGGCGCCCGCCCTCGACACCGCCGCCGCGGTGCTGGCACTGGAGCACGGCGTCGTCCCGCCGACCCCGAACGTCTGCGACGTGTGCCACGACCTCGACGTGGTCACGGGCAGTGCCCGTTCCACGGACCTGCGCACCGCGCTCGTGCTGAGCCGCGGCCGGATGGGCTCGAACTCCGCGCTCGTCCTGCGCAAGGGCCCGGCAGCGGCTGCGTAGTCCAACCCAGGGTCGGCGTCCGGCATGGAGCCGCAGGCCCCCGTAGGAAGAGAGAAGCCACCATGTCCGACCGACTGACCCTGGAGGAGCTGGCGGCCCTGATGAAGACCGCCGGCATCACCGTCGACCCCGCCGAGCTGGCGAGCCGTCCCGACTCGGCGTTCGACGAGTACGGCCTGGACTCGCTCGGCCTGCTCGGCATCGTCGGCGAGCTGGAGAACCGGCGCGGACGGGCGCTGCCCACCGATGCCGACCGCTGCAAGACCCCCGGCGAGTTCCTCGACCTCGTCAACAACAGCCTGATGACTGGAGCCTGACATGCCCGGACACACCGAGAACGAGATCACCGTCAACGCGCCCGTGGACGTCGTGTGGGAGATGACCAACGACCTTCCCAACTGGCCGCACCTCTTCAGCGAGTACGCCTCCCTGGAGGTCCTCGAGCAGAAGGGGGCCACCACCCGCTTCCGCCTGACCATGCACCCCGACGAGAACGGCAAGGTGTGGAGCTGGGTCTCGGAGCGGACCGTGGACCGCGAGAGCCTCACCGTCCGCGCCCGGCGCGTGGAGACCGGCCCGTTCGCCCACATGGACATCCTGTGGCAGTACTTCGAGGTACCGGGGGGCACGCGGATGAAGTGGACCCAGGACTTCGCGATGAAGCCGGACGCGCCGGTCGACGACGCGTGGATGACCGACAACATCAACCGCAACTCCCCGATCCAGATGGCGCTCATCCGCGACAAGATCGAGCAGCGCGAACGCGAGAACCGCACGCCCGCCGTCAGCCGTCTTTGAACCGAAGGGCGAGTACCCCCGGATGAACCAGACGCACCGCGCCCTCATCGTCGCCCGCATGGCACCGGGCTCGGCCCCCGACATCGCCGAACTGTTCGCCGGCTCGGACGCGGGAGAGCTGCCGCACCTGGTCGGCGTCACGCGCCGCAGCCTGTTCCAGTTCGGCGATGTGTACCTGCACCTGATCGAGGCGGACCGGCCACCGGGCCCCGCCATCGCCCAGGTCACCGACCACCCCGAGTTCCGGCAGCTCAGCGACCGGCTCACCGCCTACATCAGCCCGCACAACCCCGAGACGTGGCGCAGTCCGAAGGACGCGATGGCCCACGAGTTCTACCGCTGGGAGAACCCCGCCGCGAAGTGACCCGCGCGGCCCGGACGGGACCCGCACACCGGTGTGTGCGGGTCCCGCCGCGTCCGGTCCCGTGCCGTGGACCGATCTTCGTCGGCCACGGGGCGTGAGCTATGTTTGAGCGTGAGTGACAGAGTCAAGGAGGCCCTTCCGGTGTCATCGGGGCAGCAGGCACGCGCTCAGGCAGCTGCGATCAAACCGAGCGGGCAGTCGTCGGAGGCGCCGGAGGAATTCCGCCCCCCGGCCGACCGGCTCCTCGCGCTCTTCGACGGCCGTCGCCTCTCCCCCGGCCAGCGCCGGATCGCCCAGTACCTGATCGACCACCTCACCGAGGCCGCCTTCCTGTCGATCACCGAACTCGCCGAGCGGGTGGGCGTCAGCCAGCCCTCCGTGACCCGCTTCGCCGCCTCCCTGGGATTCAGCGGCTACCCGGCCCTGCGCGACGTGCTCCAGCCCATCGCCCTGAGCGCCGTCGCCGGTGCCCCGGACACCCGCGAGCAGATCCGCCGCAACGAGCTGCAGGCCGCCGTCGACGCCGAGATCGAGAACCTGGAGAACGTCCGCCGGCTTCTCGCCGACACCAACCAGGTGCTGGACATCGGCCGCGAGCTCGCCGCCTCCGTGCCGCTGACCGTCCTCGGACTGCGCATCTCGGTGTCCCTGGCCGAGTACTTCGCCTACGCCGCCCGGCGCATCCACCCCGATGTGCGCCTGGTGACCCGCGGCGGCAGCGTGGCCTACGACGCGCTGCTCCAGTCCAAGGCGGCCGGCGGGACCTGGGTCCTGGCCTTCGCCATGCCGCGGCACGCCAAGGAGACCCTCGCCGCCGTCCGGGCGGCCCGCAGCACCGGGCTGCGCGTCGTCCTGATCACCGACCCGACCCTCGGGCCGCTCGTGGACGAGGCGGACGTGACCCTGAAGGCGGGCACCGGCTCGCGCCTGGTGTTCGACTCGTACGCAGCCCCCGGAATGCTCTCCGCGGCCCTGCTCCAGTCCATGGCCGACGCGGACCCCGAGCGCACCCAGGCGCGCCTGGAGGACTACGAGCACGTGGCCGACCAGCACGGTTTCTTCCTTTAAAGACCGGTCCGAGCCGATTCGCACGCCTCTGACCAGGGGATATTCACCCTGCGCGATGCATGAAATTTTTCATACCCTTGCCTACTCGACGGTATATATGTTTACTGGCGGCGGCGCTCCGGATCCACCAGATGCCAAGGAGGAAGACCCCCTCCTGAACGGGCGCGCGGTCGCGACGACCTCCTCACGTCACGACCGCGCGCCGAGTCCCGGCCTTCGGATCCCGCAGGGCGCCCATGGCGGCCTCGGTCAACCCCTGGGCCGAGGCCGCCCCAGAACGTCTCGATCCAAGTTCGACACCCCTCGGAAGTGACGAGAATGCCCCTGACGGCCACCATCACGCGTAGCCCGGACTGGCCCCTCCAGGTCAAGGCCCCCGGAACCCACGACTGGGAGCGCACGGCGACGCGCTGGCTGCGGGACCTGCTCCCGGCCCGCTACGGCAGCTATCTCACCCTCACCCGCCACCACGCCCTGCTGGCCCGGCACGTCCAGCTCCAGCTCCAGCACGAGATGCGCGCGGTGCGCGTGGCGCTGCAGACCAGCCGGGCCGAGCTGCCCATGCTGGGGGTCGCCGAGTCGGTCATCGAGAACACCATCCGGATGTACGCCGTGGAGCTCGAACAGCTGGGGCGACTGGCCCGCGGTGCGCGCCTCGTCTCCGACGCCCTCCTGGTGGGCACCCCCGCGCAGCGCAGGCGCTGACCGGCCCCGGCGGCTACGCCGGCTGCCAGGAGCGCAGGCGTGCGGCCACGCCGAATACGGTCACGCGCAGCAGGCGGATGTCGGTGACGAGGTCGCGCCATTGCTCGTACGAGGCGTCCACCGCCTTGCCGGACGCCTCGATGTAGGCGACCGCGACCCCGTAGCCGAAGAACTCGTTGGAGTCGGGGAGCGGACGGAGCAGGACGATCGCCTCGAGGAGCGCGGCCGCGCGCCAGTACGCGTCGGGGTCGGCCCCGTCCAGGCTGGGGGTGTTCACCCGGTGCCGGGCGACGGCGGCGACCAGCGCGGAGTGGTCGGCCACCGCCACGTCCTTGAACAACGACTCCTGCCGCTCCAGCAACCAGCGGTGATCGATGTGCAGTTCCACGCGTCCGAGTATCCCCGTCCCGGCGGCGGCCGGGGGGCTGTTCGCGGAGCACGCCCCCGGCGGGCCGGCTGTGGGGGCCGTCGGCAGGTGGTGACGTTCCGGTGACTTCCCGATCTCTCTCCGGCACAGGTGTTCCGCAGCGGAGGCTTTGGCTCCTACGGTCTGTGCAGCACAGTTCCGGATCAGGAGGCAGCGTGGAGCGCGAGATCGGCATCGACCAGCTGGTGGCGGCGATGAAGGCGGTCGACGAGGCGGGCCGCCTCTTCGAGGAGTCGCTCGCCGTGTACGAGGCGCGCGGCCTCAAGCGGACCAGCGACGACTTCAAGGTGGCGGGCGGCTCCGTGCAGACGCTCCAGGGCGCGGAGGAGATGGTCCTCGGGGCCCGCCGCTTCCTCACCGAACTCGCCGTCCTCGCCGGCCTCGCGGCGGCGGGCCTCGAGGACCGGCCGGCCGGCCGGGCGGAGACGGTCCGCACGGGCTTCAGGGGTGTCTGCGGCGGCGGCTCCCGCATGGCCCGACCCCTGCTCGAGCCGACGGTGACGGGGCTGCGGCTGCTGCTCGGCGTCGACCTCTTCGAGCCCGCCTTCAAGGCGGAGATAGAGGAGGTGCTGCGGGCCGAGGCCGCGACCTACCCCGAGCCCTCGCCCCTGCGCGTCCCGCGCGCCGTCGCGGGCCGCACCCCCTGAGCGGAACCCCTCGGGGTGCCGGGCCCGGCCGAGGGGGAGAGGCTGGAGTCATGCACCATGCCCCGGTCGTCGTCCACCGGATCTTCCCCTCGGGGGGCCGCCAGGTCACGCTGCGGACCGCGGGCGGCGAGGAGTCCCTCGGAGTGGCCCGCTCCGACGAGGACGTCATCGAGTTCCTCCGGCGGGCCGGGATGCCCGATCCCGACGACGTGGTCCTCGGCGGGTCGGAGCTGCTCGAGTGGAACGCCGACGATCCCCACGTCTACACCGCGGACCCGCCCACCGACGACCTGCCGTGACCCCGCCCACGCCGCGGGCGCCGCCGCCCTGCGTCCTCTCGGCAGGGCCATTCCTGACCATCCGCGCTATCCGGACTATCTGCCTCCGCCCCGGGCCGCACCCGGCGGCCGGTGGTGGAGGGGGTTGCCACCCTGCCGTAAATTGGCCCACGGCCCGCAGGGCCAGGCCGGACATAAAGGACGATCGCGGGCGGGAGTGGGCAGGACATGGCGCGACGCGGACGTGCGGAAGCCGACCGAGGGGCCGCCTGCGGCGAGCCCGCGGTCCCGGGCTCCGAGATCGCCGCGGCGGCCGACGGGGGCCACGCCACCCCGGGCTGGCTGCTCCTGGGGCGCGACGGACGCCTGACCGCCTACGCGAGCTGCGCCGAGGGCCTGGTGCGCTGGACCGAGTCGGCGCCCGGCTCGGACGTCTGGCACGGGCCCGACCTGTTCCCCGTGGAGGGCTGGACCGGCCGGTTCACGCTGACTCAGGACTCCCACGGCTTCGTCTGGTTCGCCGCCATCCGCCACCGCGACGGGGCGCCGGAAGGCCGCGAATTCGTCATAGCCGCCCAATATCAGACAAGTCGACCGCTGAGCGACTGGCGTGCGGTGGGCAATCCCTTCCCGCCGGGCGACGGGTCGGCGCCCGCCCCGGGGAACCCCGTCGTCCTGGCCGACGGATCGGGCTCCCTGCACTACTTCGTCACCCGGTTCGGAGTGGGCGTCCGCGCCCGGAGCCAGCGCTCCGACGGATCGTGGACGGCATGGGCCGACCACCAGCTCAAGTGGGTGCGCGGCGCGGTCGTGCCCACGGCCCCGATGCAGGGACGGGTCGGATTCCTCGCGCCCTTCCGCGGCGGGGCCGTGCAACTGGGCCAGGAGAAGCCGGGAGACGGGGCCTTCACCTGGCTGGGCCGGATGGAGGCGGAAGCCGTCGAGGGGACGTACAGCTCCGTCGAGACCAGCCCCGGGGTCGCCACCCACTTCTGGCGCGCCCCCGCGGACGGCAGCGTCATCGCCTGCCGGCCGCAGGGGATCGGCGTGGTGACCACGGGCGGGTTCATGTCCCTGGGCGGCGCGGGCGGTGTCGGCCCGGTCGGCGTCGTCCGCACGCCCATCAACGGCTACGACTGCACCGTCCTGCTCCAGCGCGGGGCCGAGGGGTACCCGGAGATCGCCGCCTACCCCACGCAGGGTGAGCAGTACGGCGCCTGGTGGGCCCCCGTCGGGGACCGGTGCGCCGGACTCCCGGCCGTGGCCCTCGACGCCCACGGCTCGGTCACGATCGCGATGATCGACCAGGATGGCGGGCTGAGGGTCGCCCGTCAGGATCTGGCAGCCGAGGGGCTGGCGTTCGGCGCTTGGCGTTGTGTGGGGTGACCTTCATCACCGAGTCATCTTGACCGGTGGGGTGAATTGCCCATTCCGGTCTTTCTCCCGCCCAACTGGGCAGCTCACGCGCCCGCTACGCCGTGGTAGCAGTTGCTCATTAACACATGCGAAACATTGCGCGGCCGGGGCGTGGCCGAATACTTGCTCGGCGTCAAACAATTGGCCTAGGCTGCACACGCCCTGTGAGGGTCGCATAAGTGTGCGGCGCGGGGCCGGACGGGCGAGGCGAGGGGTGGCGGTGGTCAGGGTCGGGGGCGGATCCGGCTTCAAGTCACGGCAGGGAGCCACGCGCCGTAAGAAGAGTGGCAATCGAGGAGTTTTCTGAGTGGCCGGTACGCCCCGCCTGAGTGTTGTCGTTCCCTTTCAGGACGTCGAGATATACCTCGAGGAGTGCCTGGAGTCGATAGCCCGGCAGACGTTCCCCGACCTCGAGGTCGTCATGGTCGACGACGGTTCGACCGATTCCTCGACCGCGATCGCCGCTGACTTCGCCCGCCGGGACCCCAGGTTCCGGCTCCTGCGCCAGGAGCCGATGGGACCGGGACATGCCCGTAATGTCGGCATCCGCGCAGCTCATCCCGAAGCGGAATTCCTTGCGTTCGTCGACGGCGACGACGTCATACCCGAGTACGCCTACGAGCTGCTCGTGCGGACCCTCGACGCCTCCGGCTCCGACTTCGTGTCGGGCAACGTGCAGATGATGAACTCCACCAAGAAGTGGCAGTCCCCGCTGCACAAGGCGCCCATGCAGCGCAGCAAGCGCGGAACGCACATCACCAAGGTGCCGGAGCTCATTTACGACCGGACCGTATGGAACAAGCTGTTCCGGCGCTCCTTCTGGGACTACCACTACATCGCATTCCCCGAGGGAGTCATGTATGAGGACTCCTGGGTCAACATGTTCGCCCATTTCCGTGCGAGCAAGGTGGACATCCTCACGGACATCGTCTACTTCTGGCGCCGGCGTGAGGGGGGTGCCGCACCCTCCATCACCCAGCGGCACACCGAATTCAGCAATCTCCAGGACCGCGTCGCGGCCGTGCAGTCGGTCAGCCGGTTCCTCGCCGGGCACCGCGCCAGGTCGTACAGCGAGCACAAGCGGAAGTACGACCTCGCCTGCCTGAAGTCCGACCTGATGCTGCATCTGAAAGTGCTGCCGGACGCCGACGAGGAATACCGCAACGCCTTCATGCATTGGGCGAACGAGTTCCTGGACGAGGCCGACGAGGACATCATCGAGGAGCTCCCCGCCGATGCCCGCGTCAAATGGCTGCTGGTGCGCGAGGGCAGGCTGAAGGAACTGCTCGACGTCGTCGAGTTCGAGCGCAAGGGCGGACCCCTGCCCGTTCAGCGGCGCCTGCACCGCTACCTCAACTACCCCTACCTGGGCGACCGTTCGATAGGCCTCGACAAGAGCGCCTACCGGCTCGACAAGGAACTGTCGCTGCACGGTTCGCTGACCGGCGCGCGCTGGGACGAATCCGGCAACCTGTCGCTCGAGGGATCCGCGTACGTCCGCTTCATCAACGTGCACAAGCGGCACATGTCGATGAAGGCCATCGCCCTGCGCAACAAGAAGCAGGGCCGGGTCGTCGTCGCGAAGGCGAAGACCACGTACTACCCGCAGGCCACGGAACACTCCAACCAGAACCGCTACTGCTACGACTGGTCCGGTTTCCAGGTCAGCTTCGACACCTCGCGCCTCAAGCGCAAGGGCCAGTGGGTCGAGGGGACGTGGGACGTGGCCGCCGGCGTGCTGAGCCGGGGGCTGTTCCGCTACAAGGGCATCGCGCGCGGCAGCGCGGGCACCGCGGCCAACCCGCCCTACCAGTACGTCGCGAAGAACACCCGCGTCGTACCGCTCTTCCTCCAGGGCAAGCTCAAGCTCCGTGTGGAGATCGTCCGTTGCCGGATCACCCGGCACCGTATCGTCGGCGACAACCTCGAACTCGGGGGCGTCTACCTGGGGCCCAAGCTGCCCGAGTGGGGCAAGTTCCGCGTGACCAGCATGGGCGGCGCCGGCCGCCACGACGCCTGGGTCCACTTCAAGCCGGGCGGCGAGGGCTGGTACACCTTCGTGACCCGCATCCCCGTCAAGGCGCTCGTCCCCGGCCACCGCACCAACTCCGGCGACGGGGTCCCGCAGACCTGGAACACCGGCGCCAACGGCTGGAAGACCACCCTCCACGTCGAGGGCCGCAAGGCGGCCATCTACCCCGTCATGGCGGAAGAGGCCACCGACGGCCACTACCGCCTGCCGGCCGCCCTGCAGACGCCGAACGGGGACCGCGAGGTCGTCGTGCACCGCAACGGCTCCGGCTACGTGGTGATGTTCGAGCGGGACACCCTGCCGCTCGCCAAGTCCGTCACCTGGCGTCCGGACGGCTCCGTGGAGGTCGTCGTCGGCTACGCGGCGGAGGACATGCTCAGCGCGTCCGAGTACGCGGCGGCCCACGTCGTCGTCCGTTCCCGGGCCCACGGCGCCGAACGCGTCGTCCCGATCACCTGGTACGGCCAGGAGTTCCGCTTCGTCCTGACGCCCGCCGCCATGCGCACCCTGGCCGGCGACATTCCGCTCGCCTCCGGCCGCTGGGACTTCTTCCTGCGCCGCCAGGACCCCTCCGCGGTCACCCCGGAGAACCGTTCCAGCGACCTCATGGTCAAGATGGCGCAGGAACTGATCCCCACGTTCCCCAGCGAGATGACCGCGGGCGAACGGCGCTACGAGATGCAGGCGGAGGCCTACGACCGGCTCTCCCTCCTGGTCCACTCGGCGATGCCCGACGAAGCGCGCGGCCCGTACCGCCAGAAGCTGCTGCGCACCAAGTCCTACCCGGACGCACGGCGCAAGTCGCTGAAGCAGGCCGTGCTGTTCGACGCCTTCAAGGGCACGCAGTACTCCGACAGCCCGCGCGCCCTGCACGAGGAGATGGTCCGCCGCGGCGTCGACCTGGAGCACCTGTGGGTCGTGCGCGACGACCAGGTCGCGGTTCCGCCGACCGCCCGCCCCGTCCGCATGTGGTCCCCGGACTGGTACGAGGCCATGGCCCGCGCCCGCTACATCGTCGCCAACAACCACCTGCCCGACTGGTTCGAGAAGCGTGACGGGCAGGTCGTCGTGCAGACCTGGCACGGCACGCCGCTCAAGAAGATCGGGCACGACATCGAAGCCGTGCACTTCGCGGACAAGCGCTACCTGGAGCGCGTGGAGAAGGAGGTGCAGAACTGGGACATGCTGGTGTCCCCGAACAGCTTCAGCACCCCCATCCTCAAGCGCGCCTTCCAGTTCCCCGGCGAGATGGTCGAGAGCGGCTACCCGCGCAACGACGTCCTGCGCCGCGCGGACTCCGGACAGCGGGCGGCGGAAGTGCGCCGCCGCATCGGTCTCCCTCCCGGCAAGCGGGTCGTCATGTACGCACCGACCTGGCGCGACGACCAGTTCTACGCGCCGGGCAAGTACAAGCTGGACTTCCGCATCGACCTGGAAGACGCCCGGGCGCAGCTGGGCCACGACCACGTCCTGCTGGTGCGCCGCCACCCGAACGTGGTGGACCCGGTGCCCGGCGCCGGTGACGGGTTCGTCTTCGACGTGTCCGACTACCCGGACATGGCGGACCTCTCCCTCATCGCCGACGTGATGATCACGGACTACTCCTCCCTGATGTTCGACTTCGTCAACACCGGGCGGCCGATCCTCTTCTTCACGTACGACCTCGACCACTACCGGGACACGCTGCGCGGGTTCTACTTCGACTTCGAGCAGTCCGCCCCCGGTCCGCTGCTGTACAGCTCTCCGGAACTGGTCGGGGCGATCCGCAACATCGACCGGATCCAGCAGGGCTACGCGGCCCGCTACCGCTGGTTCCAGCAGGAGTTCTGCGACCTCGACGACGGCTACGCGGCGGCCAGGCTGACCGACCGCATCCTGATCGCCGGGGGAGACCTCGACCCGGCCCGGGCGCAGGCACCCGCCGTCGGCGCGGCCGTCGCCCACATACCCGCCCAGCCGGCCCAGCCGGTCCAGCCGGTCCAGCCGGTCCAGCCGGCCCAGCCGGTCCAGCCGGGCCCCTGGAACGCGGGCACCCTCGGCCAGGTGCCGCGGCAGCCGGTGAGAAGGATGGATTCCGAGCATGTCTAAGGCAGGCCAGGGCGCGCGTCGCATCGTCACGGGCGTGGACGCCTCCGGGCCGGTTCCCGTCGAGTACCGGTTCTCCCACGCCAGGAACGGGAACCGGCACCTGGTGGTCGTCTTCGCGAACTTCGCGGCGCCCGACGACTACGGGATGTCGGGCGGGGTCCTCGACAAGCTGCGCTCGAACATCCTGTGGATCCGCGACTCCTTCGACGGTGAGAACAGCTACTACCTGTGCAAGGGGATGGACTTCGGCATCGAGCAGTCGGTGGCCGGGCTCATCGCGCGCGTCGCGAACGCGCTGTCGCTGACCCCGGACCAGTGCACGGTGATCGGCAGTGCCAAGGGCGGCAGCGCGGCGCTCTACTTCGGGCTCAAGTACGGCTTCCGGAACATCGTGGCCAGCGTGCCCCAGTTCCTCATCGGGACGTGCGTCCGCGAGTCCATGCCGGGCGCCGCGCAGCTGATGATGGGGGAGGCCACGGAGGAGAAGGTGCGCTTCCTCGACTCGGTCCTGCCCGACCTGGTGCGCAGCCGCCCCCACCCTGGGGCCAACATCTACCTGATCTCCTCGCCCCAGGACGAGCAGTACACGCGCCAGCTGGAACCCTTCCTCCCCCTGTTCCAGGGGTACGAACGCTTCAACTTCATCTTCAACGACTCCGCCCTGATCACCGGCGGCCCGAAGGTGGTGCCGCACAACGTCCCCGTCATCATGGGCCTGTTGAACCTCCTCGTCGACGGCGTCAGCCCCGTGATCGGCGGAGTCCGCTACGGCTTCGAGGAGCCGCAGCGCGACACGTCCGGGATCGACGCGTACCTCTCGGCGACCTCCCAGGTGCGGGGGGACGACTTCCCGGCGCCGGTGGTGCTGATGCCCGCGGCCGAGCAGCGGCTGCCGGCGCACGCCGTCCGGTTCGTGGGATCCGCTCCCCGTGCGGTGCGCATCAGCATCTGGGAGAACGGCACGTTCCAGGGATCGCCGACGGTCGCCCCCGACGGCAGCTGGACCTGGCTGCGGGACAAGCCGTGGGGCAAGGGGCGGCACGTGGTGCGGCTCTTCGGGGTGGACGCCAACAACTTCCACTCCGGGCGCAGCGAAGTCGTCTTCACGGTCGTCGACGCGGTCGACGCGGCGGATCCGGTGTCCGCGCCGGCCCAGCCGCTGGCGCTGACGGTGACCTCGCCGGGCGCCCAGCAGCAGGTCCCGGGCCCCGTCCCCCGGTTCGCGGGCTTCGCACCAGGGGCGGTGCGGGTGGAGTTCCAGGAGGCCGGGATGAGCCTGGGAGCCTGCCCCGTGCAGGCGGACGGCACCTGGACCTGGGAGTCGAACTGGGCCTGGAACGAGGGGCCGCACTTCGTGGAGGCCGTCGCGGTCGGCGCCGGGGGCAACGCCTCCGCCTGGATCTCCGTCCCCTTCACGGTGGGCGGCTCCTACCCCGTGCCCGGGCCCGGCGGCTACTCCGGCGCGAGGCACTGACCCGCGGGGGCGGGCAGGTGCCAGGTCGGTGAGAAGAATGGATTCCGAGCATGTCTGACACAGCGAAGAACGGGCGCCGCGTCATCACGGGCGTGGACGCCTCCGGGCCGGTCCCCGTCGAGTACCGGTTCTCCCACGCCAAGAACGGCAGCCGCCACCTCGTCGTGGTGTTCGCCAACCTCAACGCGCCCGGCGACTACGGGATGGGGGGCGGAATCCTCGACAACGTCCGGTCGAACATCCTGTGGATCCGCGACTCCTTCGAGGGCGCGAACAGCTACTACCTGTGCAAGGGGATGGACTTCGGCATCGAGCAGTCGGTGGCCGGGCTCATCGCGCGCGTCGCGAACGCACTGTCGCTGACCCCGGACCAGTGCACGATGTTCGGCAGTTCCAAGGGCGGCAGCGCGGCCCTCTACTTCGGACTGAAGTACGGCTACAAGAACATCATCGCCAGCGTGCCCCAGTTCCGGATCGGCACGTTCGTCGTCAACGCCATGGCGCCTTCCGCCCGCGCGATGATGGGGGAGGTGACGGAGGACAAGGTGCGCTTCCTCGACGCCGTCCTTCCCGAGGTGGTGCGCGGCAGCGCCAACCGGTCGGCCAACATCTACGTGGTCTCTTCGCCCCAGGACCGGCAGTACGCGATCCACATCGAGCCGTTCCTCGGCTTGTTCCAGGGCTACGAGAACTTCAACCTCATCTTCAACGACTCACCCCTGATCTCCGGGCACGACAAGGTGACGACGCGCAACATTCCCTCCCTGGTGGGGCTGTTGAACCTGGTCAGCCACGGGATCGTGCCCCGGATCGGTTCCGTCCGCAACGGCCTCGAGGAGCCGCAGCGCGACACCTCGGGGATCGACGCGTACCTCTCGGCGACCTCCCAGGTCCGGGGGGACGACTTCCCCGCGCCGAGGGTGGTGACGCCCGCGGCGGAGGAGCGGCTGCCCCGGCGGGCGGTCCGGTTCGTGGGCTCGGCCCCCGGTGCGGTGCGGGTCAGCATCTGGGAGAACGGCGCGTTCCAGGGATCGCCGACGGTCGCCCCCGACGGCAGCTGGACCTGGGAGCGGGAGAAGCCCTGGGCCAAGGGGCGGCACGTGGTGCGGCTCTTCGCGGTGGACGCGAACAACTTCCACTCCAAGCGCACCGAAGTGGTGTTCACCGCGACCGACGAGCCCTTCGCGCCGGCCTCGGTTCCCGCCCGGGCCCCGGCGCCCGAGCAGGCGCCGGGCCCCGTGCCCGTCCTGTCGGTCACGTCCCCGGTTCCCCAGCAGCAGGTCCAGGGTCCGGCGGTGCGCTTCACGGGCTTCGCCCCGGGCGCGGTGCGGGTGGACTTCCAGGAGCGCGGCACGGGCCTGGGGACGTGCGAGGTGACGGCCGACGGTGCCTGGACCTGGGACCCGGGCTGGGCCTGGGCCGAGGGCGAGCACCTGGTCGAGGCCGTGGCGGTGGACGCGAGGGGCAACGCCTCCGCCTGGACCTCCGTCCCCTTCGTCCTGATGAACGCCTACATCATGCCGGCCCAGGGCGGGTACACCGCTACGAGGTACTGACGACCGGGGCCTGCGGGACCGCCGGCGTCTCGGGGGCGGGGCGGGACACCCGCATCACCAGGGCCCGGTGGTCGGAGGCCTTGGTGTCCACGACCTGGCAGCCGGTGCGCTCCAGCGCCGTGAACAGGTAGTCGATCTTCGCGCCGTCCTCGTGGGTGCGGCGACCGGCCCGGGAGGCGCCCTTCTGGTCGCATTCCCGGTACGCCGTGTAGGCCGCGGCCGGCCACAGCCAGCTCGTGGTGCTCCCGCCGACCGGCGGGGGCGAGTTGAAATCACCGCCGACGATCGTCCGGTCGTCCTGCGAGGCGGCTTCGAAGAGCGAGCGGAGCTGCTCGTCCCGGAAGTCCCAGTCGGGGCGCACCGTATCGCTGCCGCGCAGTGCGACGTGCCCGTTGCACACCCGGACCCCCTGGGCGGGAACCAGGGCGCAGAGGAACCGCCGGTGCACGCCCGCCGTCGGCTGCCGGGTCGGCACGGCCTTCACCTCGGTGAGCGGGGACGCCGCCAGCAGACCGGAACCGGCCTGCCCCCTGCCCCCTCCCGTGCAGCCGACGGGCACGCTGCGGCCCGCCTCGTCCACGCTGACGTAGGGATCGAACTCGCTGTGCCAGTCCCTGCCCAGACGCCGGGCGGCCGACAACAGGTCCTCGGAACAGACCTCCTGGAGGAGCATGACGCGCACCCCGCGGCTTTCGGCCAGGGCCCGCAGCTGCTGGAACTTGTCGTCGGCGCTGCCCTTGTCCTCGCAGCCCCACTGCTCCACACCGCACATGTTCCACGTGGCCACGGACAGCGTGTCCGGCTTGGGCTCCGGGGTGAGCGCCGACGGTACCGAACCGGTGGGCGCGGACGTGCAGGCCGCGGCGGTCAGCAGACCGAGGGCCGCCGCCACGCTGCCGAGGCGGCGCGAGCGACGGCGTATCCCGGTCTCCGTGTGTCTGTGCATCCCGCCATCATTGAGTATGCGCCGGTCAGGCGGTGCATCGGGGGGACCGGAACAGTGCGGTCCACAGGAAGGGCTCGCCGAAGAGCGGGGACTCGTCCGGCTCGTCGCGCATGCGGCGCAGTTCGACCTCCGCGAAGTCGGCGAAGATCCAGCGCAGCGACTCCGGCGTGTAGGCGAGGCCGCCGTGCAGGCCGGCCTGGCGGTAGAAGTCCGCGTCGGGCAGTTCGGAGCCCATCGCCCCGGCCGCGAAGCAGGTGAGGGCGAGGTGGCCGCCGGGCGCAAGGACCCGCTCGAGGAGGCCGAGGTAGCTGATCCGCCGGTGCGGCGGCAGGTGGTGGAAGCAGCCGGAGTCGTAGACCAGGTCGTACGGGCCACTCAACTCGGACGCGGTGAGCGCGAAGGCGTCGCCGCAGTGGAAGCGGACGTCGGCCCCCGCCTCGCGGGCGCGGTCCCCGGCCCAGGCGATGGCCGCCGGTGACAGGTCCACGGCGTCGACCTCGAAGCCCAGGGAGGCGAGCCGCAGCGCGTTGCGGCCCGGGCCGCAGCCCAGGTCGAGGGCACGGCTCGGGGTGATCAGGCCGCGGTCGAGGTACGAGACCAGGCTCTCGTCCGGCTTCGCCGCGAAGAAGGGCACGGGCCTCGCGCGGTCGGCGTAGAAGCCGTCCCACCAGGCGGCCGCGTCGGCCGTCCAGCGGTCGGCCTCCGGTGCGAACAGGCCGTCCAGGAGGCTCAGTACGTCATCCACCGTACGGATGGTGCGCCCCGCGTTCTGGTTCATCAACTCCCCTTTCCTGAAGGGCTATCGTAGCCGCGGGCCGCACAAAAGCCCAGCTCAGAGGCGGCGTCGGGCAGGCTTGCGCGGCCTCGTGGAGGCCTGCGGACAGGGCGGTGTGCCCGGCCCCTTCACGTGGGGGGGTCCGGCCGTGGAGGCGCCCGCCGAAGGCCGTCCCGGGGGCACTCCCGGATCTCCCGGGCCGGGGTTTTTCGGGAGGCGGGCACCCCCCCTAGAGTGGGGCCGTGGTGACGAACGAGGGCGTGGGCGTGAGCGGTGACCGGGTGCTGTACGGGTGCATGGGGCTGGGCGGGAGCTGGGAGCCCGGTCCCTACGGACCCGCGGACATCGATGCCGCCGAGGCGGCGATCGAGGCGGCCCTCGACAGTGGGATCACCGCCTTCGACCACGCCGACATCTATCGCGGCGGCAAGGCCGAGGCCGTCTTCGGCGAGGTGCTCGCGCGGACTCCGGGGCTGCGCGAGCGGATCACCCTCCAGACCAAGTGCGGGATCCGGCCGGCCGGCAAGGACGGCCCCGGCCTGTACGACCTGCGCGGGCCGAGCATCACGCGGCGCGTGGAGGAGAGCCTGACCCGGCTGCGGACCGACGTGATCGACGTGCTCCTCCTGCACCGCCCCGACCCCCTGGCGGACCCGGACGAGATCGCGTCGGCGCTGATGTCCCTGCACCGGCAGGGCCTCGTACGGCACTTCGGGGTGTCCAACATGGGGCCCGCGCAGATCGCCTCGCTCCAGGCCCGGCTCGACGTACCGCTGGTGGCGAACCAGCTGGAGATGAGCCTGCACAGCCGGGACTGGGTCGAGGCCGGGGTCCTGCTCAACACCCCCGCGTCCACGCACAACGGGTTCCCCTTCGGGACGCTGGAGCACTGCCGCGACCACGGCATCCGCCTCCAGGCCTGGGGAGCGCTGGCGCAGGGACGTTTCACCGGCCGCCAGCAGACGGCCGCCGAACGGGCCACCGCCGAGCTCCTGGCCGATCTCGCCCGGCGCAAGGGCACGACCCCCGAGTCGGTGCTGCTGTGGTGGCTGGGCCGGCATCCGGCCCGGATCGCCCCGGTCATCGGCACCGCCCGCCCCGACCGGATCCGCGCCTGCCGCGACGCGGCGGTCCGCGAGCCCGACCTCACGCACGAGGAGTGGTACGAGCTGTGGGTGACGGCCAGGGGAGTCCCGCTGCCCTGAACCGGCACAGGCCGGCAGGGGGCGGGCCGGGGCGGGCCGGGCCCCGGCCGGGCGGGGGGATATCCCCACCGTGGTCCGACCGGCCCGCTGGATGGGAGGCCGAGACGCGATCAACAAGGCTTGCGGCATGACGACCTACTCCCGCAAGGCCCTGCTCCTCGCCCTCTCCGCGGCCACCGTGGCGGCCGGCCTGACCACCGCCGCCGCACCCGCCACGGCCCGGTCCCGGCCCGCCGTCCCGCAGCTGACCTGGCGCCCCTGCGCCAAGGCGGACGGACCCGCGACCCAGGAGTGCGCCGAGCTGCCCGTCCCCCTCGACTACCGCCACCCCGGCGGCCGGCAGATCACCGTCGCCGTCTCCCGGATCCGCAGCGACCGCCCCGAGGCCCGGCGAGGCACGCTCGTCGTGATCCCCGGCGGGCCGGGCGGATCCGGCGTGCAGCGCCTGACCCAGAAGGGCGCCGCCCTCCAGCGGGAGCTGGGCGGCGCGTACGACCTCGTCGCCCTCGATCCGCGCGGAGTGGGCGCCAGCACCACCGCGAGCTGCGAACTCGCGCCCGAGGACCGGTACATGACCACCCTGCGGTCCTGGCCGGGCCCGGACGGCGAGATCACCGAGAACGTCGCCCGCTCCCGGCGCATCGCCGAGGCGTGCGCCCGCAACGGCGGGCCGGAGCTGCGCAGTTTCACCACCGCCAACCAGGTGCGCGACATGGACCGCTTCCGCGAGGCGCTCGGCGAGCGGAAGCTCTCCGCCTGGGGCATCTCGTACGGGACGTACGTGGGGGCCGTGTACGCGCAGAAGTACCCCCGGCACACGGACCGCTGGGTGCTGGACAGCAGCGGCGACCCCGACCCGAAGCGGGTCGCCCGCGGCTGGCTGGCGAACATGGCGCCGGGCGTGGAAGCACGCGTCCCCGACTTCGCGGCGTGGGCGGCCCATCCCGACCGGGACCGGGACGGCCTGCGCCTGGCCGGGCGGGCGCAGGACGTGCGGCCGCTCGTGCTGTCCCTGGCCGCCGAGCTGGACCGCGCACCGAAGGAGTCGACGACCCCGGGGGTGCCGCTGACCGGCAACGGTCTGCGGCAGGCCCTCCAGAACAGCCTGACCAGTGACGCCGCCTTCGCCTCCTTCGCCCGGCTCGTGCGGGCGGCACAGGACCCGGCGGCCACGCCCGTGCTCCCGCCGGAGCTCGCACAGCCCCTGCGGAACGAGGACGCGGCGCTCATGGTCGCGGTCATCTGCAACGACGTGGCGTGGCCCCGCACCACCACGGCCGCGTACCAGCGCGCCGTCGACGAGGACCGGGCCCGGCACCCGCTCACCGCCGGGATGCCGGTGAACGTCCTGCCCTGCGCCTTCTGGAAGGACGCCCCCGCGCAGGAGGCGACCCGGATCACCGACGACGGGCCCTCCAACATCCTCATGCTGCAGAGCCGACGGGATCCGGCGACCCCGCTCTTCGGGGGCCTGAAGATGCGCGAGGCCCTGGGGGAGCGCGCCCGCCTGGTCACGGTCGAGCAGGGCGGCCACGGCCTCTACGTCGGCAACGGCAACACGTGCGGCAACCGCGCCGTCACCGAATTCCTCACCACCGGCCGTCGCCCGGCCCGGGACACGGACTGCCCGAACTAGGGGGTGTCTGACGGAGGTCCGCGGCGTCGCGGTGCCCGGCACGCACTCTCGCCGCACCGGCCGAAAGCCCAAGTACGTCCAGTACGGGGG
>NZ_JBEZLA010000062.1:0-45959 GCF_040651925.1 Streptomyces sp. NPDC048349
GCCCCGCTCGCCCCGGGCGGCGGGCCGCAGCTCAGCGCGGGGGCGATCGCCAGGCCGGTGGCCCCGGCGGCGTACTCCTTCAAACGGCGGGTGAGCGCGAGCAGTTGCGCCGGGCCGGGGCGCGGCCCGTCCGCATCCACCCCGGCCCGGGCGAGCACCTCCTCCGAGGCCAGCAGGGCGAACCCGGCTCCGCGCCCCTCCCCGAGCCGGTCCCGCCGGTAGCGGGCGGGGTCGACCAGGCGCAGCAGCCCGAGGGCCCGCTCGGCGGCCAGATCCGCCGGCAGCAGGTCCAGGACGCGCAGCCCCTCCCGCTCGGCGTGCGCACAGGCGGCGAGGAAGGTTGCCGCGTCGGCCTCGACCCCTGCAGCGGTGAGCAGCCGCCATCCGGCGGCGCGGGGCACGCCGGTCGCCGTGGCCGGTGCGGACGGCAGCACCGGCAGCGCCCGCAGGCGACGGCCGGCCCGGACCGTGCCCGCACCGAGCGCGGCCAGCAGCACCACCGAGGTCCACGGGACCCGGGGGAGCGGGGGAGGCGTCATATCAGCTTCTCCAACCGGTCGGCCGCGGCGGCGGCTCCGCCCGCCGCGGCGAATGAGGCCTGTATCCGACGGGCGGACCGGCGGGGGCCCGGCTCGTCCAGCACGGCCGTGAGCGCGTCGCGCAGTTCCTCGGCCCGGGTCCTGCCGAACCGCAGCCGCACCCCGGCCCCGGCCTCCACGACCTGGCGGGCCACGACGGGCTGGTCGTCGCGGATCGGGGCGACCACCAGCGGCAGACCGAACGCGAGGGCCTCGCATACCGTGTTGTGGCCGCCGTGGCAGACCACGGCGTCCAGATGGGGCAGCAGGTCCAGCTGCGGCACCCGCTCCTGCAGCAGCAGGTCCCCCGGCGCGGACCCGATCAGCGCGGGGGGCGCCGCCAGCACCAGCTGCACGTCCTCGGCGAGGTGTTCGGCGGCGCCGAGCACCGCCCCGTAGAACCGGCCGCCGGCCTGCTGGTTGAGGGTGCCCAGGGACACCAGCACGCGTCGGCGCGCCGGATCGAGCCGCTGCCAGGGGAATCCGGGAGCGGCCGGACGGGCGCCGAAGGCCGGGCCGACGAAGGCGTAGTGCGGCGGGAACCCCTCGGCCGGGCCGACGAGTTCCGGGGTGGAGAAGACCAGGACGAGCCGGTCGGAGAACCGCGGGTCCCAGCCGGATCCCGCCGCACCGTACTCGGCGAGCAGGCCGTGGATCTGCTCCGCGACCCACTCTCCGACCTTCGGGAAGTCCGCGAAGGGCCGGGTGAGTTCCGCCGAGGTGCTGGCCGACGTCGCCCAGGGGATCCCGAGCCGTTCGGCGACCAGCGGTCCGGCCAGGGCCTGCTGGTCGGCGACCAGCACGTCCGGCTCGAAGGCGCGGACGGCGTCGGCCACGCCCGGTACCATCGCCCGCGCCAGCGGCACCAGCGCCTCCTCCCACAGGAACCGCAGCGCCGCGACCCCGCGCAGATCGCGCCAGCGGGCGTGCAGCGCCGTGTAGCCGCCGCCCGCCTCCTCGCCGGCCGGCAGGATCCGCGCCTGCGCCGGCAGCAGCCGGGCCAGTACCCCGCAGGGCCCGGTCCAGGCGACCTCGTGCCCCCGAGCAGTCAGTTCGGCGCCGACCGCCACCGTCGGATTGACGTGCCCAGCCAGCGGCGGAACCGTGAACAGCACCCTCATGGCACCAGCGCTCCCGCCCGGGGGACCCGGCTGTCCCGGGTGCCCCGCGCCTGCCGGGCCGTAGGCCGAGGCAGGCCCGCCGACGCGTCGAGATGGGCCAGCACGGCCTCCCGCAGCACTCCGCTGGTCTCCTTCAGCACGTCGTGCCCCAGACCCGGCAGGATCCGCAGCGCCCCGTGCGGCGCGTGCAGGGCCAGTTCCCGTGCTCCCGGGACCAGTTCCGAGTGTTCGCCGCACACGATCAGCAGGGGGCAGCGCAGCCGCGCGTAGTCGGCCGGGGTGAAGGTGCGGCCCGCCGCCATGTCGTCGATGAGCGAGGTGCGGTTGAGCAGGTCGTCGGCGATCGCCGTGAGGTTGGCGGCCTTGCGCAGCCGCAGGGAGCGCAGTTCGGCCGGGACGGGACTGTCCTCCAGGCTGAGCGCGGCCGCCGACAGGGTGTCCACCATGTTCTCCACCCAGGCCCCGCTGAGCGGGGGCTCGAGGAGGGTCAGCCCCGCGACGAGACCGGGCCGGGCGAGCGCCGCGTGCAGGGCGAGGGTGCCCCCGTAGCTGTTGCCGACCAGGTGCACCGGCCGGTCGCCCAGACCCAGCGCGCCGAGCAGGGCGAAAAGGTCCCGTACGGCGGTGCGGCTGTCATAGCCCGCGGCCGGCCGCTCGCTGCGGCCGTGCCCGCGCAGGTCGTACAGGACGGCCTCGTGGCCGGCCCGGGCCACCGGCACCGCCAGCGGGCAGTAGAAGGAGGACAGGTTGTCGACGGCCAGGCCGTGCAGGAAGACCACCACGGGCCGGTCGGGGCGGGCTGCCTCGGCGGTGGCCGGCAGCCGCTGGACGTGGAAGCGCAGCGAGTTGGCGAGGACGAAGGCCATGGCGCGCTCAGCCCGCGGAGCCGGCCGGGGCGGTCCCCGAGCGGGCGAGGGAGGCACGGGTGATCCGGCCGATGTGCGTGACGAGGTCGCCCACGGACATGGCGAGGATGGCGTCCATGTCCTTCTCCGCCAGGAAGTCCATCAGGTCCACCTCGGCGCCGTAGCGGTGGCGCAGGAGCTCGGCGAGGGCGACGAACTCGACGCTCTCCAGCGCGAGGTCCTCGTTGAACGTCGTCTTCATCGTGACCTCCTCCGCGAGGAGGTACTCGTCGCCGACGATCTCCACGAGCATTCCGGTGATCTCGGCGAGGATGTCAGGTGCCATGACGGGTCTCCGTGAGGTGGAAGGGGACGGGGGAGGGCGCCGCCGTCGCGTGAGCGGTCCAGGCGACGACGTGGGGCTGCGGATCGGTGGGGAGCAGGGCGGTGCGCACCGGGTACGGGTGGCCGCCGGGGGAGCGCACGAGCAGCGCGCCGGATTCCGGGTCCTCGGTGACGCGCCAGTCCCGGGGGCGGCCGCCGAGTCCGCTGCCCTCGGCCTTGGCCGCGGCCTCCTTGGCGCACCACACGGCGGTCAGGGCGGCCGGCAGGCCGGCGCCCTCGCAGGCGGCCAGCCGCTGCGCGAGCCGCAGTTCCTCCGGTCCGAGGGCGATCCGGACCAGCGCGTCGGGGTCGGCGGTGACCTGCTCCACGTCGATGCCGACCGCGCGGGCGGGGTGCGCGAGGGCGACCGCGATCCGGTCCTTGTGGGCGATGGACAGCCGCAGGCCCCGGGCGAGCGGACCCCCGGCGAGCGGCCGGCCGGCGGAGTCGTTGCCGATCGGCACCTCCGCGGGGAACACCGGCCCGGCCCCGGCCTCCCACAGCAGGCCGCGCAGCGCGTCCTTGGCGGCGATCCGGCCGAGCAGCCAGGGCGCCCGGGCGCGCGGCGACAGCCGCTCGTACGCCGCCCGCTCGGCGGCGCCGAGGTAGCGGCGCATCACCAGCTCCTGCGAGGCGGGATCGGTCCACCGGCGGCGGGCCAGGCACCAGCCCTCCGGCTGCGGCTCGCCGATGCCGCACACCTCCGGGGTGAACTTCATCGGCCAGACCCGCTCGTCGGCCCCGAACCGGCGGTAGGTCCACCCCTCGATCCGGGCCCACACCTCGCCGGTGGCCCGGCGCAGCTCCAGGTCACCGCGCACGGTGGTGTCGCGCACCTCCCGGATCCGGGCCGTGGCGTGGACCAGGGCCGAGGCGGCCGGCGGGGGCCCGGCGAAGCGGATGCGGTCCACGGTGGCGGGGAACACCAACCGGTCGACCGGCAGCCGCAGTTGCATCCAGTGCCCGAAGAGCTGACCGGCGGCGTCGAGCAGCGCCCCGGGGTCGGGGAGCGCCCGCAGGACCCCTTCGATGCCGTCCGAAGCGACGGTGCGCACCTCGTGCACGGCGGCGAACCGCGGCCCGTGGAACATCCACCGGTCCCGGTAGAGGGCCTCGGCGCTGACGGGGGCCGGCGCCGGATCGCGCAGGGGCGTGGTGTCGGGCGCGGGCGGCCGCGCGTACCGCTCGCCGAGCAGCACGACCACCGAGGCGTAGGGGCCGAGGGTGACCCGCGCCCGGCCGGGGCCGTCGCCCCGGACGCCGACCTCGACGTCGACGGCCGGTTCGACGGCCAGCCAGCGCAGCGCCCGTACGTCCTCGTACCCGACGACGTGGAGACCGGGCGGGGCGTGCCGCAGTGCGGCCTCGGCGGCCAGCTCCAGCATGGTGGTCATGGGGACGACGGGGAACCGGTCGGATTCCTCGGGCCAGTCGTCGGGCTGGAGGTAGACGCAGTGGTCCCGTACGTACGGGAGCGTGGCCAGGGACAGGTGCAGGCGTTCCTTCCCCGCCCTTCCCGGGCCGCCGTTGGCCGGGCCCGGCGCGGGCGCCGCGGCCGGGCGCCGCACGGCCGACCAGGCCTCCGTGACGCTCCGGGCGGCAGCGCCCGTGTCGGCGAGCACCGCGTCCAGGGCGGACAGCAGGACCGGCCGGGGGCCGGGCTCCGGGGGTGTCCCCGGTGCGCCTGCCCGGCGTGGGGTGCCCGGTGCGCCCGGTGCGCCCGGTGAGCCGGGTGCGCCCGGGGTCCCGGGTGTGCCCGCTCGGTCCGGTGTGCCCGGGGTCCCGGGTGTGCCCGCTCGGCCCGGTGTCTCCGGGGTTCCAGGTGTGCCCGGTACCGGCGGCGCCAGCAGGCCGCGCAGCGCGGCCCTGGCCTCCTCGCCGATCCGGACCAGCGGCGAGCCGAGGTCCAGCGGCACGCTGCGGCCGGCGGCCGGACGGGGTGCGCCCGGGGGCCCGCCGGCCGGGGCGGCTGCGGGGCCCGCCGCCGTCGCCCCGCCGGCCGCGGGGCCCGCTGCGGCCGCCGGCTCGGCCAGCCGGTCCCAGCGCGGCGCACGGCCCTCCGCCCAGAGCGCGGCGCACGCGCGGCGCAGCGCCGCCACGCCGCCGAGCCGGGGGGAGGAGACGGACACCGACAGGTGCGGGTGCTCGCGCAGGGTGTCCTCGACGAAACCCGCCAGGCTGCCGGGGCCCAGCGTGACGAAGGAGCGCACGCCCTCCTCCTCGTAGAGGCGCAGGGTCAGTTCGCGGAAGCGGACCGGCTCCAGCAGGTGGCGGATGACCAACTCCCGTACGCCACCGGGGTCGGAGGGGAACGGCGCACAGGTCGTGGCCGACCAGACGGGCAGGGAGCCGGCCCGCAGCGGAAGTCGCGCGAAAGCGGCCCGGACCTGGCCGAGATAGGGCTCCCACATCGGGGTGTGGAAGCCCGAACGGAACGGCAGTTCCTGCCCGAGCACTCCGTCGGCGCGCAACCGGGCCACCACGGAGGCCACCTCCCCCGGTTCTCCGCAGATCACCGACTGGTGCGGGCAGTTGTCGTGGCTGACCACCACCCGGTCCACCCCGTGCAGGGCCGCCTCCGCCCGCCGGGCACCGCAGCCCAGTGCCGCGTAGACGAGGTCCGGGACCCGCAGGTCGTCCGGCCGCAGGGAGCCGAGGAAGGTGTCGGCCGCCTCCTTCGGGTACATGCCGGCGGCGACCATCGCCGCCCACTCGCCCAGGCTGTGGCCCGCCAGTACGTCGGCCTCGATGCCGAGGCAGGGCAGGACCTCGGCGAAGAAGCGGCCGGTCGTGATCGCGTCCAGGGCCCGTTCGACCAGCGACGAGCCGCGGGTGAGCTGCGGTTGGGCCAGACCCAGCCGGTCCGCCACGTCGTCGAGGACCGGCGCGAACTCCGGCTCCAGGCCCGGGAACAGGAACGCGATCCGGCCGCCCAGCGGCTCCGGGGCGAACCACACGTCCCCCCGTCCCCGCCAGGGACGGCCGCGCGCCACCGCCTTCGCGGCGAGCGCGAGGCGCTGGGGCGTGGGCCCGACCACCGCCAGCCGGCACGGCCCGGAACCGCCCGACGTGGCAGTTCCCGAGGCCAGCAGGGCGGACAACTCCGCCGGGCTGTCCGCCGCGAGCCGCAGTACGTCTTCCCGGGCGCGGGCCGGACCCATCGGTACGGCGGCGGCTCCCAGCGGCAGGAAGCGCCGCGCCGGAGCGGCCGGCCGGCCGGCGCCGGGAGCCTCCTCCAGCACCACGTGCGCGTTGATCCCGCCGAAGCCGAACGCGTTGACCCCCGCCCGGCGGGGCGACGGTCCGCGCTCCCACGGCTCCGCCGCCGTCACCGGGCGCATCCGCGTCGCGGCCAGGTCCGGGTGCGGCTCCTCCAGGTGCAGCGTCGGCGGCAGCACGCCCTCGTGCACCGCGAGGGCGGCCTTGATGAGGCCGGCCATGCCGGAGGCCTGCATCGTGTGGCCGAGCATCGACTTCACCGAACCGAAGCCGATCCCCCGTCCCCCCACCTCGGGCGGCCCGAACACCTGGGCGAGGGTGTCGAGTTCAGCCGCGTCACCCACCGGCGTCCCCGTGCCGTGCGCCTCCAGCAGGCCCAGCGCGCCCGGGGCCCGCGGATCCAGCCCGGCCTCCCGCCAGGCCCGCTCCAGGGCCCGTACCTGCCCCGCGACCAGGGGGCTCATCAGGCTCACCGCCCGGCCGTCCCCGGCCACCCCCGTCCCGCGGATCACCGCGTAGACGCGGTCGCCGTCCCGCTCCGCGTCGGCGAGCCGCTTCAGCAGCACCACCCCGGTGCCCTCGGAGAGCAGGGTCCCGTCCGCCCGCCGGTCGAAGGGCCGGATCCGCTCGCTCGGGCTCAGCGCCCGCAGCTGCGTGAACACGCTCCACAGCGTCGCGATGTGGCAGTGGTGCACGGCCCCCGCGACCACAGCGTCGCAGCGGCCGCCCGCCAGCAGACCGACCGCCTGGTCCACCGCCAGCAGCGAGGAGGCGCAGGCCGCGTCCAGGGTGTAGGCGGGGCCGCGGAAGTCCAGCCGGTTCGCCGTGCGGGCGGCGGTGAAGCTCGGCACCAGGCCGATCGAGGCGTCCGGACGCTCCGGTCCCAGCGCCTCCTGGAAGGCGGTGCGCACCCGGGCGATCCGCCGCTCGCCGAGCTCCGGCGCGAGCTCCCGCAGGGTCTGCGCCAACTGGTGTGCGGTGCGCACCCGCTGGTCCAGCCGGGCCGTGGCCACACCCATGAAGCCGCCGCGCCCCAGCACCACCCCGATCCGGGACCGGTCGGCCGGCAGCCGGGCCTCGCCGCCCGCGTCCGCGACGGCCTCGGCCGTCGCGTGCAGGGCCAGCATCTGATCGGGCTCGGCCCCCTCCACGGCGGCCGGCATGATCCCGAACCGGGTCGGGTCGAAGGCGGCCAGGCCGTCGACGAACCCGCCGCGCCGGCAGTAGAAGCGGTCGCCCGCAGCCGGCCCTGCGGCGCCCGCCGGGTCGTAGTACACCTCGGGGTCCCAACGCCCCGGCGGGACCTCGCGGATGGAGTCCGTACCGGCCATGAGGTTGCGCCGGTAGGCGGCCAGGTCGGCGGCGCCGGGGAACACCGCGCCCATTCCGACGATCGCCGCGTCGGTCGGACGCGGGCCGCGCCGCTGCCGCTCACTCATCGCTGCCGGCCCCCTCCGCCATCAGGACCACCTGGACGTCGCTCCCGTGCGCCAGTTCGTCCAGGAACGCGGCGGTACCCGCCTCGGGTGCGATGAGCGGGATGCCGCGCCGGGCGTACGCGCGCTCCAGCTCGGGCGTCACCATCCCGCCCGCATCCGCCGCCCACGGCCCCCAGTCCACGGACAGCACCCGGCCCGGGAAGGACTCCGCCCAGGTGCGCGCCAGACCGTCGAGGGCGTCGTTGGCCGCCGCGTAGTCGCACTGGCCGCGGTTCCCGTAGACCCCGGCGACGCTGCCGAACAGGGCCAGGAACCGGGGTGCGGGCCCCGGCCCGTGCTCGGCGGCCGCGGCGGCCAGGTGCCGGGCCCCCGCCACCTTGGTCGTGAACACCTCGGCGAAGTCCGCCGGCTGCTTGTCGCGCAGCAGGCCGTCACGCAGCACCCCCGCGCCGTGCACGATGCCGTCCAGCCGGCCGTGCCGGGCGCGCACGTCCGCCACCACGGCCCGTACGGCCCCCTCGTCCGTGACGTCCGCGCAGTGGTAGCGGACGGAGGCCGCGGCCGTCGCCAGGGCCGCCAGCGTGGCCCGTACCTCGCGAGCGGCCAGGATCCTCGAAGCGGCCGCCTCGATCTCGGCGGGCGTCCGCAGCCCCGTGGCGATCAGCGCGGCGCGCAGCGCCACCCGGTCGGTGGCCTGCCCGAACCCGTCCGGCTCCGGCGCGGGTTCGGGGGTGCGCCCGAGGAGTTCCACGTGGCAGCCGGTGGCGCGGGCCAGCGCGAGCGCGGTCCGGGCGGTGATCCCGCGGGCCCCGCCGGTGAGCAGGACCACCGAGCCGGGGCCGAGCGGCGGGCCGTCCCCGGCCGGGGCGAGCGGAGCGGGCACCGGGCGGCGGGTGACGCGGAGCGCCTCGGCCGTGTAGCCGACCGAGGCCGGCCCGTCCGCCGCCCCGCAGCGCAGTTCGGCGAGGAGCTGGGCGGCGATCTGTTCGGCGGCCTCCTTGGGGTGCACGTCCACGGCGCGGACCAGCGCCCCGGGGAACTCGAGGGCGGCGCTGCGCGCGAAGCCGTGCAGACCGGCGCCGGGGGTACCGGTCGCGGTGACGAGCAGCAGCCGGGGCGTCCCGCCGGTCAGCGTGCGCCGCAGCCCGGGGAAGACCTGGGGGAGGACGGGCTCGGCGCCGGTCCGCAGGGCGGTCAGGTCCACGATCCCGTCGTAGCCGGGCCCGGCTTCGGTGAGCGGGTGCGGCTCGGCCCCGTACGCGCGCAAGGCCGCGCAGAGGGCCGGGGCGAGGCCCTGTCCGTCCTCGACGACCCCGATCCGCAGGTCGCGCAGGGCCTCCGGGTCCCCGGCGGGCACCGGGAGGGGGACGGTGTCCACCCGCAGCCGGGCCACCGGTACCACGGCGGACTCCGCTCCGGGCGTCACGGCGGACCCCGCTTCCGGCGTCACGGCGGATCCCGCTTCCGGTGCCGCGCCTGCTCGTGCCGCCCGTTCCGGTTCCGCTACCGGGGCTGCTCCGCGGACGGGTTCGGAGGCGGGGTCGGGGTCGAGTTCGGAGGCGGGGTCAGGTTCCGGTTCCGGTTCCCCGGTGCGGGAGGTGACCCAGTCCACGATCCCGCGCAGCGTCTTGATCCGGGACAGTTCCTCGACCGCGGACTCGGCGGATCCGCCCGGGTCCTGGGGCAGCCCGATCCGGTCGGCCAGGGCGCCGATGATCTCGACCCGCTTGATGGAGTCGATGGACAGGTCCGCCTCCAGGTCCAGCCCGGGGTCGAGCATGTCCCTCGGGTATCCGGTCCGGGTGTGGACGATCTCCAGGACCGCCTCCATGACCTCTTCCGCGGACCGGACCGCCCGGGCGCCGTCCGCCGGCGCCGGGAGCAGGTCGCCGGACGGCGCCGCGCCCGGGCCCTCGGCCTCGGGCCACGCGTCGTGGGCGGTTCCCGGCGGGAGGACCGGCCGGGCCTCGGCCCACGGGTCGGCCGTGCCCGCCCGGAGGTCCGGGCGCGGCGCACCCGGGGATGCGCCCAGGTAGCCCAGCAGGACCTCCCGCTGCGCCTCGACCAGCTCACGGGTGCCCCGGAGGTACTCCAGCACCGCCCGCTCACGCGGGTCGGCGCCCGGAGCCGGGGCCGGACCCGAAACGGCACGGGCACCCGTATCCATGGAGACACCCGCACCCGCACCCGCACCCGCACCCGCACCCGCACCCGAGGCCGCCCCCTGCACCACGGCCGGAGGCACCCGGCGGGCGGGCCGCAGGCCACCGGCCACCGGGGCACCGTCGGCGGTGCGCACCAGGTGGCCGTCCACCAGCCAGCCCGGCCGGCGCGGGGCGCGGTCGGGCAGGGCGCACGTCCGGCCGCGGAACAGCGCCTCCGGCGCCACCGGCACGCCCGCCGCCGCCAGTTCGGCCAGCGCCGTGACGAGCCGGACCAGGCCGTGCTCGCCCGGCACGTCCAGCGGGACCACCGTGTGCGGCCGCTCGCCGAGGATCCGGGAGGTCAGCCCGGACAGGACCCGGCCGGGCCCCGCCTCCACGAACGTGCGGACCCCGGCCGCGTACATCGCCTCCACCTGCTCCACGAACCGGACCGGCTCCGCGACCTGGCGTGCGGCAAGGCTCCGTACCCCTTCGGCGTCGGCCGGGTACGGGGCGGCCGTGGTGTTCGACCAGACGGGGATGCCCGGCGCGGACACGTCCGTCCGCGCCAGCTCGGCGGCGAGGGCGCTCGCCGCTCCGGAGACCACCTCGCTGTGGAACGCGCAGGCCACGGGCAGCGGTTCGGCCGACAGACCCGCCTCGCGCAGCGCCGCGACGGCCGCCGACACGGCCTGCGTCGGTCCCGAGATCACGCACTGCCGGGGGGAGTTGTGGTTCGCGACCACGCACCCGGCCCGCTCGGCGGTCTCCCGTACCTCCTGCGGCGCGGCCGACACCGCTGCCATCGATCCCGGATCCGCTCCGGCGGCCGCCAGGATCGCCTCGGCCCGGCGGGCACTCAGCCGCAGCAGGTCCTCCGTGTCATAGGCCCCGGCCGCCCAGAGCGCGGTGATCTCCCCGTACGAGTGCCCGGCCACGCAGTCCGGCCGGACGCCGAGGCCGGTCAGCAGCCGGTGCGCCGCCGCTCCGGTCAGTCCGAGCGCGGGTTGGGCCACCCGGGTGTCGGTGACCGCCGCCCGCTGGGCGGCCCGCCCCTGCGCGGTGAAGGCCGTCGGCGGGAACACCGCCGAGACCACCGGAGCCGCCGCCGCGTCCAGGAGCCCGCGCAGGGCCGGGAAGGCCATGAACAACTCACCGAGCATCCCGGGGCGTTGGCTGCCCTGGCCGGGGAACAGGAACGCGACCCGACCCGGATCGGCCGACTCCTCCCGTACGTGGACCCCCGGGCCCGCGGTGAAGGCCCGGGCCTGCTCCAGCCGGGCCGCCAGCTCGTCCGGGCCGGCGGCGACGACCGCGACGTGCACCGGGCCGGAGCCGGTGGCCGCCGCCTCCGCCGCGAGGTCGCGCAGGGGCCACGGCTGCCCTGCCGCGTCGTTCTCCTCCAGCCTGGCGGCGAGCCGCGCCATCGACCGGCCCGCCGCCCGCCGGTCCTCGCCGCGGAAGCAGAACAGTTCGGCCGGCCACTCCTCCAGGCCGTGGCGCGGCTCGTCGGCGCCCGCGTAACCGGTGAGAATGGCGTGGTAGTTGGTTCCGCCGAAGCCGAAGGCGCTCACCCCGGCGATCCGCCGCTGCGGGGGCGCCGCCCAGGGTCGCGCCTCGGTGTCGAAGGCGAAGGGGCTGCTCTCGGGCCGCCAGGCCGGGTTCGGCGCGTCGATGTGCAGCGTCGGCGGCCGCACGCCCGCATGGACCGCCCGGGCGGCCTTGATCAGCCCGGCCAGCCCGGCCGCGCACTTGGTGTGCCCGAGCTGCGATTTCACCGAGCCCAGCGCGCACGAGCCCGCAGCCGCCCCGTGCGCGGTGAACAGCTCGCTCAGCACCGCCAGTTCGGTGCTGTCGCCGACCACCGTGCCGGTGCCGTGCGCCTCGACGAGGCCCACCTGGCCGGGGGAGACGCCCGCCCGGGTGTAGGCCCGCTCCAGCGCGCGTCGCTGCCCCTCCGGCCGGGGCGCGGTGAGCCCGAGGGACCGGCCGTCGCTGGACGCGCCGACCGCCTTGATCACCGCGTACACCCGGTCGCCGTCCCGCTCCGCGTCCGCGAGCCGCTTGAGCACCAGCGCCCCCACGCCTTCGCCGAGCGCGATCCCGTCGGCTGCCGCGTCGAAGGGCCGGCAGCGCCCGGTGGGGGACAGGGCGCGCACGGAGGCGAACATCAGGTAGTCGTTGATGCCGTTGTGCACGTCCGCCCCGCCGCAGATGACCATGTCGCTGTCCAGGTCGCGCAGTTGGCGGCAGGCCAGGTCCAGCGCGGCGAGCGAGGAGGCGCAGGCCGCGTCGACCGTGCAGTTCGCGCCGCCGAGGTCGAGGCGGTTGGCGACCCGGCCGGCGATCACGTTGGCGAGGATCCCGGGGAAGGAGTCCTCGGTGAGCCGCGGCAGTTGACCGTCCAGCTCGGCCGGCAGCTCGCCCAGGTAGGCGGGGTGCAGGGCGCGCAGCCCGTAGGCGCCCGCCAGTTCGGTGCCCGCCTCGGCGCCGAAGACCACGGAGGTCCGGGTCCGGTCGAACTCGCGGCCCTTGCCGTATCCGGCGTCGCCGAGGGCCCGCGCCGAGATCTCCAGGGCCAGCAGCTGGACCGGTTCGATCCCGGAGAGCGAGGCGGGCGGGATGCCGTGCGCGAGGGCGTCGAAGGGCACCGGGCCGAGGAAGCCGCCCCAGCGGGAGGGGGTGCGCTCACCGGCCCGGGCCGGGTCGGGGTCGTAGTACAGCTCGGGGTCCCAGCG
This sequence comes from Streptomyces sp. NPDC048349, assembly GCF_040651925.1. Lineage (NCBI taxonomy): Bacteria > Bacillati > Actinomycetota > Actinomycetes > Kitasatosporales > Streptomycetaceae > Streptomyces > Streptomyces sp. NPDC048349. Next base: position 12,469 of record NZ_JBEZLA010000062.1, read on the forward strand.
TTCGGCCGGCACCTCGGTCACCGCGTCCGCCCCGGACAGGATCCGCGCCCAGTAGGAGGCCAGATCGGGGGCGCCCGGATAGGCGCAGGCCATTCCGACGATGGCGATGTCGAGGGGGTCCGCGGCCGGGGCCGGCTCGGCGGCGGCCGCGGCGAACTCCCGGGCCCGCCGCTCCAGCAGCTCGGTCGCCCCCTCGGTGACCTCGGCGTGCAGTGCGGCGACCGTCGTGGTCCCCGCGTGAAGGGTGGCGGCCTGCCCGAGCATGAACAGGCCGTCCGCGTAGTGCCGTTCGGCGTCCACGGCCTCCAGGGCCGCGCCGTCGGCCCCGCGCCGAAGTCCCTTCGCCGCGATCCGCAGCCGCCCCAGGTTCAGCCGCTCGAGCTCCTCCCACACGGCGCGCGGCTCGGCGCCGCTGTCCGTGAGGCGCCGCCGGGTCGCCTCGAAGGTCTCGGCGTACGGGGTGGCCGCGCACCGGGTCGCGTGCCCGGGTGCGGTGTGCAGGAGCACGGTGTCCGCGCACTCCACGGCCACCCGCTGGAAGCCCTCCAGCACCGCGCCCGCCGCCACGGCCTCCTCGGTGAACAGGTAGGCGGTGCCCATCAACACGCCGACCCTGGCCCCGCGTTCGGCAAGTGGCGCGGCGGCCGCCACCGCCATCGCGGCGGAGCGCGCGTCGTGGATCCCGCCCGCGAACAGCACGTCCAGGGCTGCGGGTTCGGGGCAGGACAGCAGCAGCTCGATCTGCTCCTCCCACAGCGGGAACGAGGCGCGCGGACCGACGTGGCCGCCGCACTCCAGCCCTTCGAACACGAACCGCCGCGCGCCCTCCGCGAGATACCGCTCCAGCAGCCCCGGCGAGGGCACGTGCAGGTGGGTCCGGATGCCGGCGGCCTCCAGCGGGGCCGCCTGCGCCGGAGTGCCGCCCGCGATGATCGCGTACGGGGGGCGGGCCTCGGCCACGGCGGCCAGCTGCTCCTTGCGGAGCTCGGCCGGGGCGAAGCCGAGCAGGCCCACGCCCCAGGGGCGGTTTCCGAGCCGCTCGGCGCTCTCGGCCAGCAGCCTGCGCACGTCCGGGCCCTCCATCACGGCGAGGGCCAGGTACGGGACCCCGTCCGCGGCCGCCACCGCCTCGGCGAAGGCCGCCTTGTCGCTCACCCGGGTCATCGGACCCTGGGCGACGGGCAGCGGCCGGGCCAGTGGCCGGGCCCGCACGGCAGCGGCCAGGTGCCCGGCAACGGCCGCCCGGACCGCCTGGAGCACCCCGCCGGCCGTCCGGTGCCGCGCAGCCAGCCGGGCGGCCGCGGCCGCGTCCTGTCCGACGGGCAGCAGCTGGGTCCGCAGGTCCCGGGCACCCAGCAGGGCCGGCACCGGCCCCTCGGGAAGGGGCAAGTCGGGGCGCGCGAAGACCCGGTGCCCGTCGGCCAGCCGGGTCTCGGAGCCGTCCATCGCCCGCAGCGCCGCGACCACGTCCGCGGGCAGGCCCGCCTCGCCCTCGGCCGTCAGCGCGAGCTGTACGTCGAGCAGCACGCCCGCCGCCCCGCCCGCCACGGCCGCGGCCGCCGTGTGCGGCCCGATGCCGCCGTAGGCGCGCACCGGCACCCCGGCCCAGGGGGCCGAAGGGTCGCCGAGCAGCTGCTGGAGCAGCACGAAGGTCGTCGTTTCGCCCACCCGGCCGCCGGCCTCGTGGCCCTTGGCGACCAGCGCGTCCGCCCCGGCGGCCACGGCGGCCCCGGCCTCGGCGCGGCTGGTGACCTCGGCCCACACCCGGGGCCGCCCGGCCGCCGCGGCCCAGGCGGCCACCTGCTCGGGGGTGTGGGCCGCCGGCTCTGCGAGCAGGACGGTGTCCACCGCGGGCGGCAGCTCCCCGGGGCCGAGCGGGCACCCTGCGGGCACCCGCACCCCGTACCGCCCGCCGCCGCTGCCCGCGCCGTCACTCCCGGCGCCCCTGCCCGCGCCGTCACTCCCGGCGCCGCCGCCGCTCCGCACGTCGTCATCCCCGGCTCCGCCGCCGCCGAGCCGGTGGGCCAGCTCCGCGAAGGCCCGCCGCGCGGCGGCCGGGTCCCGCCCGAGGTCGAGCAGACCGAGGGCGCCGGCGCGCTCGGCGGCGATCACGATCCGCGGATGGGGTTCCTCGAACGGGGTCACCGCGACGACCAGATCGCGGACGGCGGCGGACTGCGGGGGATGGGGGGTCACGGGCGCTCCTCTTCCAATGCTGTGTGACATGGCGCAGTACAGAGCGGAAGAACGGAAGAAAGTGAGAACGGGGATGCGTCGGTCTCGCACATCGGCCGGGCGGCCCGCCACCGGTACGGCGGGCTTGAGCAGTGGTCAAACACCCTCACGCCGCGATGCATCGTGCGGGGGCCGTCTCGCACTGTCAACAGCCATGCGGAATACGATGCTTCGCGTTATCGGCCTGCGCGGACGACCCGGCACGCACCCCGGGCGGGCCCCCGCCGCGCCTCCGCCGAGCCGCTGGCCTGGGGCGATTCCCGCGCGACCGGCCGGGCCGGGCCGCGCGGGCCGTGGCGGCACATCCCCGCGGGCATGCCGCACCGGCATGCCTCACCGCCGACCGGGCATCAACGCCGCGCCGGGCCCGGCCGGTTGTTCACCCGACGAGCCCTTACAGGTACGGCCTCGCGCGGTTACCGTCCGGTCATGACCCCCACTCTCGCGCAGCTCCGCTACCTCGTCGCCGTCGCCGACTGCCGGTCCATCACCGGCGCCGCCGCTTCGGTGTTCGTCGCCCAGTCCGCCCTGTCCCGGGCCGTGCAGGCCATGGAACGCGACCTGGGCGTGGAACTCCTGGCCCGCCGGGGAAGGGGGGTGGACCTCACGCCGGAGGGGGCCCGGGTCGTCCGGCTGGCCCGCACCGTGCTCAACGCGGTGGAGGCCATCGACGACATAGGGACCCCGCACGGCAAGAACGCCCGTGGCGCTCTCGCCCTCGTCACCACGCCCACCCTGGCCCTCGATCTCGCATCCGACCTGGTCGCGGCCTTCACCGAGCGGCATCCCGGGGTGGACGTCCGGCTCCAGCAGTACGACAGCCGGGAGGCCCTGGTCGAGGAACTGACCCAAGGGCGGTCCGAGCTGGCCCTCGTCGACCTGCCCATCGACCAGGAGCTGTCCACCCACTTCATCCAGGAGCGCGAGGTCGTGCTGATCTCTCCGCTCGGCTCCAGGCTGCCGCATCCGCTGCCGTTCCGGATGCTGGACGGCCTGCCGATGGTGCTGCCCACGCCGGGGACCGGCCGGCGCACCGAGATGGAGGCCATGTTCAGCTGCCTCGGCGTACGGCCCGTGCCCGCCCTCGAGGTCGACGAGCGCCTCGCCTGGGTGACGGGCGTGACCGACGGCCGAGGATCCCTCATCTGGTACCGGGACGTGGTGCTGCGAGCCTTCGGAAGCCGGGCGGAGATACGTTCCTTCACGCCGCCCCTGCTGCGTCCGGTGGGCATCGCGCACGCCCGGCGCCCCCTCAGCCGCGCGGCCCGCGCCTTCATCGCCCACGCCGGGCACAAGGCGCCCGTACGGGAGCCGGTGCGCTGACCGAAGCATGCCGATCCGGCATTGAACGATGCTCGAAGGGGAGGCGATGTGGCCTGGTGCCACCGACTGACGTCCCATCACATTGTGGGCATGTCCCGAGCCCTCGCACCCCGTCGGGCCGCCGCCGCCCTCGCGACCGCGGCCCTCGCCACGATCCTGCCCGCCGTCGCCTGGATGACCAGCGCCAGCGCCACGGCTTCCACTGCCGCGGCCTCCACCGGCCCGGCCCCGCCCGCCGCGACGTCCGCCGACGCCCTCGCGCCGGAGCGTGCGTGCACCCTGCCCGGCGGCCTGGCCGAACAGAGCGGCCTCGCCATGAGCCACCGCCACCCGGGCGTCGTCTACGCCGTCAACGACAGCGGCAACACCAACCAGGTCTTCGCGATCGACTGCACCGCCGCCACCGGCCGGCTCGTGGCCACGCTCACCGTCTCGGGCGCCGGCAACACCGACTGGGAGGCCCTGGCGATCGGCAAGGACGCCGCGGGCGGCCCGACGATCCTGGTCGGTGACATCGGGGACAACTTCAGCGGCCGCGCGGAGATCTCCGTGCACGCCTTCGCGGAGCCCGAGCAGCTCGCCAACGCCACGGTGACGCCGGTGACCTACCGGTTCGCCTACGCGGACGGCAAGCACGACGCCGAGTCCCTGCTCGCCGACCCCGGCACCGGCAGGATCTACGTCGCCAGCAAACTCATCGGTTCCGCGGGCCAGTTGTACCAGGCCCCGCTGCCCCCGGTGGCCGGACAGGTCAACACCCTGACCGCGGTCCGGCCGGGCCCGGTCTTCGCCACCGACGGGGCGTTCTCGCCGACGGGCGCCTCATACACCCTGCGCAGCGGCGGGCCGCTGGGGGCCAACACGGCCTCGGTGTACGGCACCTCGGGGGCCAAGCTGGCGGACGTCGCCCTGCCCGCCCAATCGCAGGGCGAGACGGTGACCTACGCCGACTGCGCGAACCTGCTCGTCGGATCGGAGAACGACACCCAGATCTGGCGCGTCCCCCTGCCCCCGGAGGCCACCCCGGGATGCGGCACCACCCCGACGCCGACCCCCACGCCGACCCCGACCCCGACCCCCACGCCGACCCCGACCCCGACCCCCACGCCGACCCCGACCCCGACCCCGACGCCCACCCCCACCCCCACCCCCACCCCCACTCCGACCCCCACACCCGGTGGTCTCAAGCTCGCCAACCCCGGTCCGCAGACCTGCAAGTTCAACCAGTCCTGCACCATCCAGCTCACCGCTACGGGAGGCAAGCCCCCCGTCCGCTACGCCGCCACCGGCCTGCCGTGGGGCCTGAGCCTCGACGGTTCCACCGGACGCATCACCGGCAAGCCCTGGGGCAGCGGGACCCTCCAGGTCACCGCCACCGCGACCGACTCCACGGGGGGCACGGCCGGAACGGCCTTCGCGCTCACCGTCACCTGGTTCTGAGCACGGCGGGGCGGACTTGTGCAACCGGCCCCGCCAGCCGCACTGTTGAGCGAGTTCCGCACACCAGGTCAGGAGAACCGGCTTGTCGTCCCCCCTCTCGTCCGCCCCGCTCACCCCGCACGCCTCGGACACCCCGCACGTGATCGACCCCGCCGGCGGCTGCCCGCACGCCCTCAACGCCCGCCTGCGCACCCAGGGCGCGGTGGCGCAGGTCGAGCTGCCCGGCGGGGTGCCCGGCGCGGTCGTGCTGGGGCACGAGGCGCTGAAGGAGTTCCTCGCCCACCCCGACGTGGCAAAGGACGCCCGGCACTTCCCGGCCCTGCACGACGGCACCATCCCCCCGGACTGGCCGTTGCGGGTCTTCGCCAACGCCCAGGGCATGCACACCGCCGACGGTGACGACCACCGCCGGCTGCGCGCGCTGGTCGGCAAGGCCTTCACCGCCCGCCAGGTGGAACGGCTGCGCCCGCGCGTCGAGGAGCTGACCGCCGGGCTCCTCGACGACCTGGAGCGCGCCGCGGCCCGGTCCCCCGACGGGACGGCCGACCTGCGCACCCACGTCGCCCTGCCCCTCCCGATGAGCGTCATCTGCGAGCTGCTCGGTGTGGATCCCGAGCACCGCGGCCGGCTGCACGACCTTTCCCACACGGTGATCATCGCGACCGACACCGCCCCGGCCGAGGTGATGGCGGCCGTACGCGAACTCGTCGAGCTGATCGGCACCATCGCGGCCACGCGCCGCCAGAGCCCCGGCGAGGACCTCACCAGCGCCCTCATCGCGGCCCGGGAGGACGACGGGGACCGGCTCAGCGAGGCCGAACTCGTCGGCACCATGCGGCTGATGCTCGTCGCGGGCCACGAGACCACCCTCAACCTCATCAGCAACGCGGTCCGCGCCCTGTGCACCCACCGCGACCAGCTCGCCCTCGTCCTCGAGGGGAAGGCCGGCTGGTCGGACGTGGTGGACGAGACCCTGCGCTGGGACGGCCCGGTCAGCTGGTTCCCCTTCCGCTACCCCACCCGTGACCTGACCGTCGGCGGAACCGTGATCCCGCAGGGCACCCCCGTCCTCGCCGGCTACACCGCGGCCGGCCGGGACGAGGCTTTCCACGGCCCGGACGCCGACCGCTTCGACGTCACCCGCCCCACCGCCGCCCGCAACCTGTCCTTCGGGCACGGAGCCCACTACTGCGTCGGCGCCCCGCTCGCCCGGCTGGAGGCCACCATCGCCCTGGAACGGCTCTTCACCCGCTTCCCCGAGCTGGACCTCGCGGTCCCCGAGGGTGAACTCCCGCACCAGCGCAGCTTCATCGGCAACAGCGTGGAGGCCCTGCCGGTCCGCCTGACCCGCGCCACTGCTCCGGACGCGTCCTAGTGTTCTGACCGGACGGGTTCACCGCCTCACGAAAGCCGGGCACGCACCTCGCCGCGGCGGCGGAAGAAGGCGGTCCGGGGCGCCCTCACGGGCCCGGCGCGACGCGTACCGTCACCGCGTGCCATCCGGTCGCCCCGTCGGGCAGCGTCCCGACGCGCTCCCCGGTCTGGACGGCGCCGGTCCCGTCCGTGGCGCGGACCTCCAGGGTGTGCGAGCCGGCGGTCGCCTCCCACGGCCACACCCACTGCCGCCAGGTGTCGACGCCGTCCGCGTCGCCGAGCCGGGCCTCGTGCCAGGGGCCGCCGTCCACCCGTACCTCGACCCGCTCGATGCCCCGGTGCTGCGCCCACGCCACCCCCGCGACCGCGACCCGGCCCGGGGCGAGCGCCGCGTACGAGCGCGGGGTGTCGATCCTCGACTGCGTCTTGACCGGGGCGCGCGCCGCCCAGGATCGGCGCACCCAGTAGGCGTCGTACGCGGCGAAGGTGGTCAGGCGCAGCTCGCGCAGCCACTTGCAGGCGGAGACGTACCCGTACAGGCCGGGTACGACCATCCGGACGGGGAACCCGTGTGCGAAGGGCAGCGGCTCTCCGTTCATCCCGACGGCCAGCAGCGCTTCCCGGCCGTCCATGACCGTCTCGACCGGTGTGCCGATCGTCATGCCGTCCACCGAGCGCGCCACCAGCTGGTCGGCGGGGCCGCCCGCGGACGGCGGCCGCACCCCCGCCTCGCGGAGCAGGTCGGCGAGGCGGACGCCGAGCCAGCGGGCGTTGCCCGCGTACGGGCCGCCGACCTCGTTGGAGACACAGGTGAGGGTGATGTCGTGCTCGACCAGGGGGCGGGCGAGCAACTCCCGCAGGTCGAGGGTCAGCGGCCTGGCCACCCCCTCCCCGTGGATGCGCAGCCGCCAGGTATCGGCGTCCACGCGCGGCACCACCAGCGCCGTGTCCACGCGGTAGAAGACCCGGTTCGGGGTGAGGAAGGGGGAGAGGCCGGCAACGCGGAGGTCGGCGCCGGCGGGCACCGGCGGCGCGGGCACGGTGGGCCGGGGGAGCCGGAAGCGGGCCCGGGAGGCCGTCGCACCGGCGGAGCCGTAGGCGCCGAGGCGCCGTCCGGCGAGGGCCGCTCCGGCCGAGGCCGCGAGCGTGGCGGCGACCAGCCGGGCGAAGCCGCGGCGGTCCATCGCCCAGGCGCCACCGGGCGGTGAATCCGACGGGCGGGGCCGTCGTACCGCGGTCACCAGCAGCCACAGCACCCCGGCCGCGGCCAGCCCGGCCGCCACCGACGGCAGGGCGTCCCGCCAGCCCGCCTCCGGCCGGCCGAGTGCGGCCGCCGCCCCCAGCAGGCCGAACCCGCCCGCGACGGCGATCCCCGCGGGGAGGCGGCGCAGCGCCAGCAGCCCCGCCCCGACGGCGAGCGATGCCAGAACCAGGAGGATGCCGAACGTCAGCACCCATTTGTCGGCGGTGCCGAACTGGCGGATCGCCCACTCCCTGACCGCCGTGGGCGTGGCGTCGACCAGGGCCCCGCCGACCGCGGTCACCGGGGAGGACTCGGGCCGGACGGCCGCCGCCGCGAGGTCGCCGACGGCCAGCCCCGCGGCCGCCGCCACCACCCCGCTGAGGGCGCCGAGCAGCCGCTGCCGACGCTTCCGGTCTGCTGTCACAGGGCCAGTGTGACCCGGCCCCGCCCGCTCCGCGCTCCTCGCAGCGCACTCGCCGCGTCCCGCGCCACCGGGCCCGCGCCCCCCGCGTCCTGCGCCACGGACCCCGCGTCCCGCGCCACGGGCCCGCGCCCTGCGCCCCTGGCCGGCCGTCGGCCCGTGCGCGGATCCTGCCGGGGCCGCTGCCGTCCGTCAGTGCACCGGCGCCGGCGGGACCCAGCGCCCGGTGCGGGGCGGCTTGACCCCGTACTCGGTCTTCAGCTCCTCCGGGATGGCGTGGTGCATCACCCGGCCCCGCGTCAGCGAGGACAGCTCGAAACCGGACAGCAGCGAGCCGGCCTTGTCGAGCGCCCACTCCGCGTAGGGGCTGCTGTCCTCGATCGTCTCCAGCAGGCCGAGGAACACGGGGACGGCCTTCGCCGCCGTGTCCCAGGGGGTGCGCGGGATCTCCAGCCAGTCGCCGATGGTGTCGCCGACGAGGTAGCGGACGGTGGCGGGCACCATCGGGTCGAAGAAGGTGCCGGGGACCACGTCCTCGTACATCCGCATCAGCTGCGCGTTGAGGCGGACCCCCTCGGGCGAGGGGCCGAGGTTGCGCAGGAGGTAGAGGTCGCAGTAGTCGCGGGCCTCGGCGAGGGTCTGGGGGACGGCCGACATGTCGCAGCCCAGCATGGCGCCCACGACCCGCCAGGCGTAGAAGTAGGCCTCCGCGCCGTCCTCGCTCATGTGGATGCCGAGCTGGTGCATGGCATCGAGCACCAGCAGCGAGAAGCAGATCTGACCGCCGATCATGTCTTCCTGGCAGATGGGCAGTCCGTCTTTCTCGACGTCCCAGTGGCCGCCGTGGCGCAGGTGGTGGCGGACCGCCGCGTGCAGCAGCCGCACCTTCTGCGCGGCCGGGATGAACTTGCTGCCCTCCGCGAAGGAGTCGGTCTGCATGAGGTAGGTGACGAACTGCCCGGTGTTCGCCATCCGCCGCGAGGGGTACGCGAGGGAGTGCGTCGAGGAGAGCAGCCGCGAAAGCCTCGGGATGGCGTAGGTCGCGGGCATGGCGGCGAAGGACAGCCCGGTGTTGATGTGGGCCGCGTTGTCCATGAAGAACAGCCGGGCCTGCTCCATGACGTCCCAGTCCACCCAGGCGGGGGGCATGGCGGTCGCCTCGAAATAGGCGCGCGCCGAGGCGGGGAGCTGGTCGGGCAGCGCGTCGCCGACGGTGGTGAAGAACCGCATCAGGGTGTTGAGGTCGCCGACCTCCTTGCGGTGGAACATCGCGGCGACGGTCTCGTCGGCGAGTGGATCGCCCTGGGTGCGCAGGGCGTCGAGGGCGGCGTCGTCGTAACGGGTCGCCGACGGGGCGCTCTTGGTGGTGTTCACTTCGGTCGTCCTTCTCGTGTCGTGGGGTGCGGGACCGGCCGGGCCGGTGCGGTGATCGCGGGCTACAGCGAGCGCTCGGCCGCGGTGCCGGCCAGTTCGTGCAGCGCGGACCGTGCCTCCGCGGGCATCGGTACGGTGTCCAACCCGCCGGTGGCCCGGACGATGCGCTCGCGGATCATGTCCTCGACCTGCCGGCGGGCTCCGCACCGCTCCATCACCTCGCGGACGGACCCTGCTTCCTCGGGCCCCAGCTCGGGATTGCCGACCAGCTTGGCCAGCAGCCGCCGCTCGTCCGGGTCGGCCGCCGCCACCGTGAGCGCGAGCAGCGCGGTGGGCTTGGCGTCCCGCAGGTCGTCGAGGTTCGACTTGCCGGTCCTGGCCGGGTCGCCGAAAGTACCCAGCAGGTCGTCGCGCAGCTGGAAGGCCTCGCCGAGCGGGAGCCCGTACGCGGAGAAGGCGTCCAGGAGGGCGCGGGAGCCGCCGCCGAGGGTGGCGCCCAGGTGCAGCGGCCGCTCCACCGTGTACTTGGCCGTCTTGTAGCGGGCGACCTCCAGGGACTCCGACACCTGCGGTTCCCGGGCCGGCTTCGCGTCGGTGCGCAGTACCTCCAGGAATTCGCCCGCCATCGTCTCGCGGAGCAGGGTGGACCAGAGCGGCACCGTCCGCGCGAGGTAGGCCCCGGGCAGCCCGCAGGAGGTGAAGACGTGCCCCGCGTAGCCCATCAGCAGATCGCCGAGGATCATCGCGAGCGCGGTGGAGCGCTGTCCGGCGGCGGCGAACGCGGCGTGCGCCGTGGGCTGTCCGTGCCGCGTACGGCTGCCGTCGATGATGTCGTCATGGGTGCAGGCCGCCGCGTGCACGAGCTCCATCGCGGCCGCGGCCCGGATCACTCCTTCGCAGTCGGGCTGGCCCGCCGCCCGCCACCCCCAGTACAGGAACGCGGCCCGGATGCGCTTGCCGCGCGCCAGCGAGCGGCGCAACTGGTCGGACAGCGGGGCAAGTTCGGCGTGCAGGCCGAGCAGGGCCCGCTCCTCCTCGTCGGCCAGCCGGACCAGCACCTCGTCGATGCGCTCCTTGAAGCCGGTGTGGTCATGCACAGGGGCGGCCCTCGGCGGCGACGCGCTCGGCGGCCCGCCGCGCCATGGTCTCCAGGTAATTCTCGTTGCCGACGCCCGCCCGGCGGGTGGCCAGTTCCCCGCGCTTGCGCAGCTCCACCACCCCGTCGGTGAGCAGCTCCCGCAGGTCGGAGCGGCGCATCACCTGCTGCGCCAGGTCGGCGGACTGCCGCAGCTGGTCGAGGGCCAGATCGGCCACCCCGGCGGCGAGCAGCGCCACGAACTCCAGGGGTGCGGCGGCCGGGGAGCTGTTCGCGGGCCGTTCCTGCTGCGGCGCCTCCTGCTGCGGCCCCTCGTGCCGGGGCCGGCCCTGCGCGGATTGCTCGTGTTCGGTCTGGGACATGTGCGGTGAACTCCTGGTCGCGTCCTGCCGTCATGGCATCGGAAGGGGCGACCGCCGGATCGCTCCGATGGCCGCCCCTGATCGTTTCCGGGCCAGTGAACCCAGTGACGCTCCCGCGGATCGCTCCACCGGCAGGGTTCTCCCCCGCACGGGTAGCGAGATTCCCACGGGCGGGTGACGATCACGGCATGGTTCATCGTCACCGCGGTCGGTGGTGTACGTCAGCCGGCCGCCGCCGGCAAGGCGGCGGCGATCGCGGCGGCCAGCGCGTGCGGGTCCCCGCTCGGCCGGACCGGGTGCCGGGTGGTCCGCCGGGCCCACTCCTCCTCGAAGGCGTGCCAGTCGATCGCCCGCGGGGCGCTGCGCGAGACCAGTGCCTCCTCCAGCGAATCGAAGTACGCCTTCCACCGGCGGGCGTACAACTCCGTCACCAGGCCGCTCCATTCGCGGTTCGCGTAGTCGTGCAGGAAGCCGCCCTCGCTCGTGGCGCGGCGCCCCCACACGCTCAGGATCGAGCGGGCGTCGTACTCGTACCGGTCCTGTTCGGCCGTGTCGGCGCCCTTCGAGCGCGCCCCGGCGAGCCACCTGCCGAGCAGGAAGTTCGGATCGGATCCGGTGACCGCGTCCAACTTCCGTTCCGCGTCGCGCCATTCGGTGGTCAGCTCGCGGAAGCGGGCCAGGTCCCGGGCCTCGTACGCCGCCTTGATCTTCGGGAGCAGCACCCGCGAGTGGTTGGCGAGCGCCTGCCGGGCGGTGTCCACCAGGTCGAAGCGGTAGGCGCTGGAGGTGCGCAGCCGCGGATCGACGCGGAGCAGGTGGTCCAGCGCCCGGCGGACCGAACCGGCCGGGTAGCGCATGGACCTGGGGCTCCAGTACGCCGCTCCGGCCGCGGTCAGGCTCGGCCGGGCGGTGAACAGGCTGTCCTGAGACTCCGACCACAGCCCCGACGAGGTGCTGTACGGTCCCTTGCGCAGCTCCTCCCAGGCGGCGGCGGCCTCGGCGTCGGGCCGGCCGTAGCGGCGGGCCGCGAAACCGGCGAACCACTGCCGCTGGTCGACCGGACCCGGTTCCCAGGCCAGGTCGGTGAACAGGTCGAAGGCGGCCGGATTGGTGCCGGTGCCCTCCGGCAGGTACGCGATCCCGGCGAGGGCGCTGTTGCTCTTGGCCCGCCAGGGCCCGAACCGCTCCAGCCACACGGAGGTGTTCGCCCCGATCGTGGTGTGCCCGCCGAAGTTGTAGATGGTGCCCATCGCGTACGGGACGCCACCCCAGCGGGCCTCCCGGTCCAAACGGTTGTAGCGGTCGGACAGCCCGTCCAGGATCAGCACCTTCGATGTGTCCACCCCGGCGAGGAGCTCCGCGGTCGGGTCGTCCTGCCAGCCCAGCACGGCCCACAGCGCACCGGGGTGGGCGGCGTGCAGGGCGGACTGGATGGCCCCGGCGGCGGACTTCACGTCGACCGAGCCCGTCTGGCCGCCCTCGTGCAGCGGGCTCATCCGGTACATCGTGCTGTCCCCGAACACCGCACGCTGCTCCGCGTAGTAGGCGGCGGCGAGCTTCGGGAAGGCCGCGGAGCCCGGATCCAGCCAGTCCGGGCGCTCGAACCCCGCCCAGTCGCCCTGCGGCACGGTGGCGGACCCCGGATTCCGGGCGGCGAAACCCGGCGGCACGGTGCCGAAGTAGCCGGGCAGCACCGGGGTCATGCCGAGCCCGCGCAGCTGCTGCGCGATCCGTCCGCCCAGCTCGGCGCGCTCCCGCATCAGCCGTTCGGAGACCGGCCCGCCGAAGCCGCTGAGGTTCTGCAGGAGCCACCAGCTCTGGTGGGCGGGCCCGGGGATCCACTCCCGCAGCTCTTCGGCGGAGTAGCCGAAGCCCTGGAGCGCCCGGTAGTACGGGTACTCGGCGCCGACCTGTACGAACACCTCGTTGATGCCGTGCAGGGCGAGCAGGTCGATCTGCCGCTGGTGCTCCTCGAAGGTGCGGTACGGGCCGGAGTACCCGTCGTCGGTGTCGTTGAGGGCGTACCGGTGGGGCACGAGCGCGCTGCGGGTGACCGGCGCGGCGACGCCCGGCAGCTCGGCGGGCAGCATGCCGATGCTGTCGCCGGGCCAGCCGATGTCCGCCCCGGCGACGTGCTGGAGGTACCAGCCGACACCGGTGAGCAGGGTGGCTCCGGTGCTGCCGCGCACGGTGATCGCACCGGGCGTCCCGGACACGGTGAAGGTGTCGGCGCCGCCGGCCGTCCCGGGCACGAGGGTGAACTGCCGGGCGTGGCGCGGGAGCAGCCGCTCCAGGGCGGCCCGCGCGGGCGCGATGTCGAAGTCCCCGGGACGCGCCGCGCCGGCCCGTGCCCCCGCGGGCGTGTCGGGCTGCGCTCCGGCCGGCGTGTCGGGCCGCGTGTCCGTCCGTACCCCGGCCCGGGCGTCGGGTCGTACCCCGGTCCGCACGTCCGTCCGTACCTCGGCCCGTGCGGGCGGTCCGGCCGCCGGGGCGGCCGCTCCGGGGGCAGCCGCCGCCCCGAGCAGGGCGAGCAGCACCGCGGGGACGGCGGCGCGCGCGACCGGCCGGGAGACGGCCGGCCGCCGGGACCGCCCCGCGGGGGGCGGCTCGGGCGGGGATCCGCGCTCGAGCAGGGCGCGGGACGGTGGCGTGCGGGGCGGCGTGTGCGACGGTCGTGTCATCCTCGTCCCCTCAGACCGGCAGGGCCCAGGCCTGGTCGACCCGGTGGTCGCCGCACGGGGCCAGGCGGAGCCGCTCGGCGGGGGCGTCGGGGGTCGCGGCCGCGGCGGGCGCCGTCAGGCACATGCCGCTCGCCTTCTCGACGAGGGACCCGTCGCGCCGGTGCGCCCAGCCCTGACCGGGCCCCTGCACCCCGGCGGGAGCGCAGCGCGCCAGCTCCACCAGGCCGTCCTCGCCCCCCGACAGGCACGTGCCGGCCAGCCGCAGGGTGCCGTCGCGGCCCAGGACCCAGCGCTGGTCGGGGGCTCCGGTGCACGTCCCGAGCACGACCGCGCCGACACCCGAGGTGCTGGCCCCGTCGGCGCACTTGGCGCCGTCACCGACGATCTGCCCGGTCGGCACCGCCCGGGCGCAGCCGCGCGGGGTGAGCCGCCAGACCCCGGTGTCGTGGGCGCCCACCCGGCCCGTCAACGCGTCGGAGACCTCCCGGCGTTCCCCGCTCCACAGGTCCCGGGCGTCCGCGGTGCACGACGGCAGCCCGAGCTCGTCGAGCGGCACGTGGATGGTGCGCGCGGCGCCCGAGCGGTTGAGGACGGCCACCGCCCGGTCGCCGTTCGCGAGCGGCCGGACCAGGATCTCGAAGGTGGCGTTGGAGGAGACCACCGCGCCCTGACGGCCCAAGGGGTCCTGGTCGAGTGCGATCAGCCGGGTGTTCCCGAGGGCGGCGAGGCCCTCCGCGCTGAGTCCGGAGACGTCGGAGGACAGGATGAACGGGGCCGCCATCATGGCCCACAGGGCGACCTGGCTGCGGCTTTCGGCCGCGCTGAGGCCCGGCGCGCCCGCGATCAGGAAGTCGGGGTCGTTCCAGCTGCCGGGGCCCGCGTACCGGCCGAGCCAGCGGTTGTACCCGTAGTTGCCGAGCACCGAGTTCCACCGGGAGGCAGCCGGGGTGGCGGGCTTGTAGACCTTGATGTCGCGGCCCTCGCGCCACAGCTGGCCGGTCTCGCCGACCCAGCCGAGGACCTTGTGCCAGTCGGAGCCGCCCCACTCGCCCTGCTGGAAGTAGGCGGGGGCGGAGGCCGAGAGCACCATGTCGCGGCCGCTCGCGCGCAGGGCCGCGGCGACCGCGTTGTAGGCGTCCCGGTAGGCCTGCTCCTTCGTCTTGCCCGGCGGTACCCACAGGTTGCAGCCGTCCATCTTGACGTAGTCCACCTTCCAGGAGGCGAACTGCCGGGCGTCCTGCGCGTAGTGGTCCGCCCCACCGCCCTCGGGTGCGCCACTGCCCGGGTACTTCTCGCAGGTGAGCGAGCCGGCGTCCTGATAGATGCCGAACTTCAGGCCCTTGGCGTGCAGGTAGTCGCCGAGCCAGGCCATGCCGTGCGGGAACTTCGCCGTGTCGACGACCAGCGCGCCCCGCGCGTCGCGGCTCCTGGTCATCCAGCAGTCGTCGACGGTCACCGTGTCGTAGCCCTTGGCGGCGAGCCCGGTGGACACGAGGGCGTCGGCGTTCGCGACCACCGTGGCCTCGTCGATGTCGCACATGTAGTGCGCCCAGTTGTTCCAGCCCATGGGCGGGGTGAGGGCGAGGGGGGTGTCCGAGGTCGCCGTGGGCTCCGCCCCCGCGGGGGCGGGGGAAAGCGCGAGGGTGAACAGGGCGGCCGCGGTCAGACAGGGGAGCGAGGCGCGCAGGCGAGGCGGCACGGAGTCTCCTTGACGTGGGGGCGGGCAGTCGTGCGCCCAGTGCAGCGACGCGACTACTCCCTGTCAACGAAAGTCGGCAGATATCGGCCATTGACCAGCAATATGGCCGCAATCGATGTCACACCAAAGTGTCGCCGCCGCCTGATACGGCGTATGTTACGGTGTATCTCATGCCGAGGAGATCCGTCGCACTGGACCAGGCCACCCCCGAGGCGATCGCCGTCGCCGCCCTGCGCCTCCTCGACGAGGAGGGGCCGGCAGCGCTCAGCTTCCGCGCTCTCGCCGACCGGCTCGGCGTCTCCCACGCCACCGTCCAGCGCCGCTGCACCGACCTCGCCGGACTGCTCGACCTGTGTACCGAGCACCTGGCCGCCCAACTGCCCGACATCCCCGCGGGAACCGACTGGGCCGACGCCTGCGAGCGGCGGTTCGGTGCGCTGTACCGGCTGCTCACCGCCCACCCCGGGCTGCTCGTCCTGCGCGGCGGCCGACCCTGGCTCGGGCGGCAGCTGCTCGCGCGCCTCGTGGAGCCGGCCCTCGCCGACAGCGTGGCCGCGGGGATGACCGCCGCCGAGGCGATGACCGTCTACCGCCGCATGTACCTGCTCACCCTGGGCAGCGCGGCCTTCGTGGACCACCGGGATCCGGCCGCGGCCACGGCCGCCTCCCGGGCGGCCCTCGCCGCGCTGGATCCCGAGCGGTTCCCCGTACTCTCCGCCGGGCTGGCCGACGTACTGCCGCCCCTGACGGACCACGAGGTGTACTACGGGGCCCTGCGCCAGCTGATCGAAGCCGCCCGGCCCACCACCTGAGGGGGAGCACCGCCATGGAACAGCAGCTCGACTACGCCGCCGTACGCGCCGCCGCCGACCGGATCGCCGGAGCGGTACGGCCCGTTGCCGTGGCTCCCGCGGCCGACGGGGTCTGGTACGCCCTGGAACACCTCCAGCACACGGGCTCCTTCAAGGCCCGCGGCGCCCGCAACTTCCTCGCCGCCCACCACAAGGCCGGCACCCTCCCGCCCGCCGGGGTCACCATCGCCTCCGGCGGCAACGCGGGGCTGGCCTGTGCCTGGGCGGCCCGCGACCAGGCCGTGCCCGCGACGGTGTTCCTGCCCGCCAACGCCCCCCGGGTCAAGGTCGAACGGCTGCGCGGGTACGGGGCCGACGTGCGGCTCGTCGGCGACCGGTACGCCCAAGCGCTGGCCGCCTGCGAGGAGTTCGCCGCCGACAGCGGGGCCCTGAGCAGCCACGCCTACGACCACCCGCTCATCGCCGCGGGAGCCGGAACCCTCCTCGACGAGATCCGCGCCGCGCTGCCCGGCCTGGACGCCGTGGTCGTCGCGGTCGGCGGCGGCGGACTGTTCGCCGGGGTCGCCACCGCCGCACGCGCGCACGGCGTACGGGTGATGGCCGCCGAGCCGGAGAACTGCCGCGCCCTGAACGCGGCCCTGCTCGCGGGCCGCCCGGTGGACGTCGCCGTGGACTCCGTCGCCGCCGACTCCCTCGGGGCCACCCGTGTCTCGGCGGACGCGCTGGCCGCCGCGCAGGAGCCGACCGTACGGTCGGTCCTCGTCCCGGACGCGGCGATCACGGCCGCCCGTCGGGCGCTGTGGGAGGAGCACCGGATCGTGGTCGAGGCGGGCGCGGCCACCGCCGTGGCGGCCCTGCGCGCCGCGCCCGAGCCGCTGGGCGAGCGGGTCGCCGTCATCCTCTGCGGTGCCAACACGGACCCGGGGGACCTGGCGTCCTGACCCGGCGGTCTGACCTCGAACGACGATCGTCGCGGCGGTCGGCGACTTTCGAGGACGGCCCCGTGCCCCCGCCGTCTGCGAAGGTCGGGGTGTCCGGGCGGGCGACCGCCGCCGGACACGGAACGACACGGACACGGACACGGCGAACACGGAGGAACGGGCGTGGCACAGCGCAAGGGTTGTCTGATCGGCTGCGGGGTGGCGCTGGTGCTGGGCACAGGCCTCGCCGTGCTGGGGGTCTTCGGCATGGGGAAGGTCCTCGACATGGCCGACAAGACACTGGTGGACCCCGAGGTCTACGAGGCGGTGAAGACGGGCGACGCGGAGAGCGGGGTCCGCGCCAAGCTCCCGTCGGGCGACTCCTTCGTCAAGAGCGCCCTGAAGGACGGCGGCCCGGCCGAGCCCGAGGGCAGCGTCTGCGCCTGGTACATCTCCAGCGGCGACACCAAGAACGGCAAGGAGACCGTGCTGCGGTTCTGCTTCAAGGACGGCAAGCTCGTGGAGAAGGCCGAGTATCCGATGAGGTAGACCGCACGAGTGCCGGGGCCCCGTCCGGGCCGGCGTGCACCGTCGACAAGGCGTCAGATCGTGCCGGGTGTCCCGGTTTCCTCATCGTATCGGAACAACCGGCAACTGCCTTTGCACTAAAGCGCATTAGTGCAGCTTAAAGGGAATTCCACGGGGGCTGTCCGGGGGGCCGGCGCCCCTGCCGCCGCCTTTGTGACCAGGGCCGCACCGGCCACCCGGGCAGCAGGCCTCATTGACGCGTTCTTGGATCCCGGCGACCGTGGCACCGCCTCCGGCAATGAGGCCGGACTTCTGTGAAGGCGGCGACCATGACCCGTTCGACCCCGACCCGTACGGCCGTGGCCGCGTTGGTGGCCGGCGTCCTCCTCTCGACCGGCGCGTGCGGGCTGAGCGGCGGCTCGGGGGTGGAGGAGGCCGAGAAGACGGGCCGAGTGGCGGGCGAGATCACCTTCCGCACACTCCAGCTGAAGCCCGCGTTCACGGCGTACGTACAGGGCGTCATCGACGGGTTCGAGGCCCGGTACCCGGACGTGAAGGTCAGGTGGGAGGACGTCCCGGGCGACGGCTACAACGAGAAGCTCGTCGCCGACGCCCAGGCCGGAGCCCTGCCGGACGTGGTCAACCTGTCCACCGACTCCTTCCAGCTCCTCGGCGACCGGGGCATGCTCGCCGACGTGGCCAAGCTGGACGGGGCGCTGGCCAAGGACTACGTGCCGGGCGCCTGGGAGCAGTTCAAGCTGCCGGGCAAGGGTGACGGCGTGTACGCCTACCCCTGGTACGTCACCCCGGAGATCCTCACCTACAACGAGGACCTCTTCGAGAAGGCGGGCCTGGATCCAGCCGCGCCGCCGGCCAGCGTGGAGCAGTTCTTCGACTACGCCGAGCGGATCGCCGCCACGTCCGGCGGCCGGTACGCCGCCTTCATGGCCGACCCCAAGGGACGACTGCCGGGGGACTGGCAGAAGATGGGCGTCCCGGTCCTCGACGCCAAGGGGGAACGGTTCACCTTCGACACCGACCGGGCCGTGGCGTGGGTGGAACGGATGAAGGACCTCTACGCCAAGGGTGCGATGCCCAGGGAGTCCCTCCTCAAGTCCGACGACATCAACCAGCTCTACGGCGGCGAGAAGCTGGTCTTCGGCCCCGGCTCCCCGGGTTTCGTCAAGGACATCAAGCGGAACGCCCCACAGGTCTACGCGAAGACCCGGGTCGCGGGGGCCGTCACGGGCACCCTCGGCCACATCGGCATCTACGCCCAGTCGCTCGGCATCAGGAAGGACACCGAACACCTGGACGCGGCAGCCGCGTTCGCCAAGTGGGTCACCAACGGCCCCAACCAGGTGGAGTTCTCCAAGAAGGCCACCATCTACCCGTCCAACGCCCAGGGCCTCGCCGACCCGTACTTCGCGGACAAGGGCGACGGCAAGGACGCCGAGCCCCTCGCCCGCGCGGTCGGCGCCGAACAGCTGAAGACGGCCGAGCTCGACGCCAACACCCCCGTGCAGTGGACCAGTCAGGTCGGCGACGCCGTCGTACGGGAGATGCAGAAGGCCATCAAGGGCGAACAGGATCCGCGCACCGCGGTCAGGAAGGCCCAGGAGGAGGCCAACAGGCTGCTCGCCGACGCGGCTCGGAAGTGACCGGCGTGCGGGGCTTCCAGGACACGCGAGCCGGCCAGGACGGCCAGGACGGGCGGGCCGGGCAGGACATACGGGCCGGGCAGGACGGGCGGGCCGGCCAGGCCGGGCGGGCCGTGCAGGGCAGGCGGGTGGCGCCCGGCAAGCGCACCGGCCGGAGCGGGCGGGCCGTGCAGGCCGGGACCGCGGTGCGCCACCGCGCCTGGTGGACCCCGTACCTCTTCCTCGCCCCCGGCCTGCTGATGGTGACGCTGTTCAGCCTCTGGCCCTTCGTCAACACCGTCATCCTCTCCTTCACCGACTCCCGGATCCTGCGCGGCGGCACCTTCGTCGGTTTCGCCAACTACACCCGCGCCTTCGCCGACCCCGACTTCTGGACCGCGGCCGGCAACAGCGTGCTGTACCTCGCCGTCGTCGTGCCCTGCCTGGTCCTCCTGCCGCTGGCGCTCGCCGTCCTCGTCCGGACCGAGGTCCCGGGCATCGGCTTCTTCCGCTCCGCCTTCTACACCCCGGTGATCGCCTCCGCCGTGGTCGTCGGCCTGATCTGGCAGTGGGTGCTGCGCAGCGACGGACTCGTCAACACGGTCTTCCGGCGGCTGAGCATCGTCTCCGAACCGGTCCCCTTCCTGACCGACAGCACGATGCTGCTGGTCTCCGCGATGATCGTCACCGTGTGGAAGGGCCTCGGCTACTACATGGTCTTCTACCTCGCGGCGCTCGGAAACGTCCCCGCCTCCCTCTACGAGGCGGCCGCCCTGGACGGCGCCGGCCCCGTCCGCCGCTTCTTCAGCATCACCGTCCCCCAGGTGAAGCCGATGATGCTGCTGGTCGGCACCCTCTCCGCCATCTCGGCGCTGCGCGTCTTCACCGAGATCTACATCCTCGGCGGGGAGAGCGGCGGCCCCGGCGGAGGCGCCCGGACCCTGCCCTTCCTCATCCGGCAGGTCGGCCTCGGCTTCTCCGGGGAGACCGGTTACGCCTCCGCCCTCTCCCTCCTGCTGTTCCTCCTGACGCTCGTCTTCAGCCTGCTCGGCCGCCGCCTGTCGAAGGGGGACGAGGCATGAGGCGCTCCCGGGCCGGCCTCGCCGGCCGGTACGCCACGCTGGTCCTGATGCTCGTGATCATGCTGGGCCCGATCGTCTGGCAGTTCCTGACCTCGATCCGCGGCCGCACCGAGAACGTCTACGACGGCGTACTGCCCGCGCAGCCCACCCTCGACAACTACGTCCGCGTCGCCGAGTCCTTCCCGCTGCTCCAGTACGTCGCCAACACCCTCGTCGTGGCCGCACTCGCCGTCACCTCGAACCTGCTCTTCGCGGCGATGGGCGGCTATGCCCTCTCCCGGCCCGGCTGGAAGGGCCGCAGGGCCGTCTTCACCGTGCTCGTGGCGACCCTGATGTTCCCCTTCGAATCCGTGATGATCTCCATGTTCCTCACGGTCCGCGAGATGGGCCTGGTCGACACGCTCATCGGCGTGTGGCTGCCCGGCGCCGTCTCCGTCCTCAACATCATGATCATGCGGGCGGCCTTCCTGGCCGTGCCCAAGGAGGTGGAGGAAGCCGCGGTCCTGGACGGCGCGGGCGAATGGACCCGCTTCACCCGGGTGTTCCTCCCCGCCGCCAAGGGCGCCCTGGCCGTCGTCTGCATCACCGCTTTCATGGGCGCCTGGGACGACTTCCTGTGGCCCCTGCTGGTCCTCACCAACAGCGAGCACTACACCCTCCAGCTCGGCCTGAAGACCCTGGCCGGCGCGACCACCGTCAACGACCAGCGGCTCATCGCCGCGGGCGCCATGGCCGCGCTCGTCCCGATGATGCTCCTCTTCTTCGTCCTGCAGCGTTTCTTCTTCCGAGGCGTCGGAGAGGGAGCCGTCAAGGCCTGAGCAGCCGCGGCCTCCCGCCCCCGCCCCTCCCGTGTCCCGACCCCTCTCCCTCCTGGAGCAGCCGTCATGCACGACGACCGCAGCATCACCGAACACCGGCTCCGCCGGGTCCTCAAGGAGCGCATCAAGCCCGCCGTCCACACCCGCCCGGTCCCGCTGACCGTCGCCCGCTGGGAGGCCCCGGGCGAACCCGTCCCCGTCGCCCGGGGCCTGGCGGCCGCGTACGAGTCCTGCGCGGTCGGCGAGCCGTGGGGCCCGGCCTGGGGCACCACCTGGTTCAAGGTCACCGGGACCGTCCCGGCCGAGTGGGCAGGCCGTACGGTCGAGGCCGTCCTCGACCTGGGCTTCGACCGGATGATGCCCGGCTTCCAGTGCGAGGGCCTGGTCCACCGGGCCGACGGCAGCGAGGTCAAGGCGCTCAACCCGTACAACGACTGGGTGCGGGTCGCCGACCGGGCCGAGGGCGGCGAGCGCGTCGAGTGGTACGTCGAGGCCGCCTCCAATCCGGTCCTCGTCGAGCACACGGCCACGTACGAGGGCGACCGGCGCACCAGCGGCGACCAGCCCCTCTACCGGCTCGCCCGGATGGACCTCGCCGTCTTCGAGACCGAGGTCTGGGAACTGGTCCAGGACCTGGAGGTCCTCCACGACCTGATGGCACAGCTCGACACCGGCGACGCCCGGCGCTACGAGATCCTGCGCGCCGTCGACGCGGCACTGGACGCCGTGGACCTCGGCGACGTGCCCGGCACCGCGGCCGCCGCCCGCACGTGCCTGACCGGCGTGCTCGCCGCCCCGGCGCACGCCTCCGCACACCGGATCAGCGCGGTGGGCCACTCCCACATCGACTCCGCGTGGCTGTGGCCGCTGCGCGAGACGGTGCGCAAGGTCGCCCGCACCTCCTCCAACGTGGTCGGCCTGATGGACGACCACCCCGAGTTCGTCTTCGCCATGTCGCAGGCCCAGCAGCTCGACTGGATCAAGACGTACCGGCCCGAGCTCTTCGAAAGGATCAAGAAGAAGATCGCGGACGGACAGTTCGTGCCGGTCGGCGGGATGTGGGTGGAGTCCGACACCAACATGGTCGGCGGCGAGGCCATGGCCCGCCAGTTCCTCTACGGCAAGAAGTTCTTCATGGACGAGTTCGGCATCGAGACCCGGGGCGTCTGGCTGCCCGACTCCTTCGGCTACACCGCCGCGCTGCCGCAGATCGTCGCACTCTCCGGCTCCACGTGGTTCCTGACCCAGAAGATCTGCTGGTCCCAGGTGAACACGTTCCCCCACCACACCTTCTGGTGGGAGGGCATCGACGGCACCCGCGTCTTCACCCACTTCCCGCCCGTCGACACCTACAACTCCGACCTGGGCGGCGCCCAGCTCGCGCACGCCGCCCGCAACTACCGGGAGAAGGGCCGCGGTTCGCGCTCGCTGGTGCCCTTCGGGTGGGGCGACGGCGGGGGCGGCCCCACGCGCGAACACCTGGCCCGCGCCAAGCGCCAGCGGGACCTCGAGGGCTCCCCGCGGGTCGAGATCGAGCGGCCGGACGCCTTCTTCGAGAAGGCCCGCGCCGAGTACGCGGACGCGCCCGTCTGGGTCGGCGAGCTCTACCTGGAGCTGCACCGCGGCACGTACACCTCCCAGGCCAAGACCAAGCGGGGCAACCGGCACAGCGAATCGCTGCTGCGCGAGGCCGAGCTGTGGGCGGCCACCGCCGCGGTGCGGGTGCCCGGGTACGCCTATCCGTACGAGGACCTCGAGCGGATCTGGAAGACGGTGCTGCTGCACCAGTTCCACGACATCCTGCCCGGCTCCTCCATCGCCTGGGTGCACCGCGAGGCGCGCGAGACCTACCGGACGGTGCGCGAGGAACTCGAGGGGATCACCCTCGCCGCGCAGACGGCGCTGGCCGGGGAGGGCGGGCAGGACCTCGTCTTCAACTGCGCCCCGCACGCCCGGCGCGGCATCCCGGCGGGCGGCGCGGGCATTGCGGACGGGGCGGGGCAGCCGGTCACGCTGGAGGAGCGGCACGGCGGCGGCCACGTCCTGGCCAACGGCCGGCTGCTCGTGGAGATCGACGGCCGCGGACTGGTGGTGTCCGCCTACGACCTGGAGGCGGGCCGCGAGGCGGTCGCGCCGGGCGGCGCCGCGAACCTGCTCCAGGTCCACCCCGACTTCCCGAACATGTGGGACGCCTGGGACATCGACGCGTTCTACCGCAACAAGGTCACCGACCTGGTCGGCCTGGACGCCATGGAGGTCACCGAGAGCGGCCCGTCGGCCGCCACCGTCCGGATCACCCGCTCCTTCGGCTCCTCGACGGCGATCCAGTCGCTCACCCTGCGGTCCGGGGCCAAGACCCTCGACATCGTCACGGACGTGGACTGGCACGAGACGGAGAAGTTCCTCAAGGCGGCCTTCCCGCTGGACGTGAAGGCCGAACGGTCCGCCGCGGAAACCCAGTTCGGCCACGTCTACCGGGCCACGCACACCAACACCTCCTGGGAGGCGGCCAAGTTCGAGATCTGTGCCCACCGCTGGATCCACGCGGAGGAGCCCGGCTGGGGCGTCGCCCTGCTCAACGAGTCCACCTACGGGCACGACGTGACCCGCGACGTGCGGGCCGACGGCGGCCAGACCACCACGGTCCGGCTCTCCCTGCTGCGCGCACCGCGCTATCCCGACCCGGAGACCGACCAGGGGGCCCACACCCTGCGGTTCGCGCTGGCGCCCGGTGCGGAGATCGGGGACGCGGTCCGCGAGGGCCACGCCCTCAACCTGCCGGAGCGCGTGGTGAGCGGTGCGGGCCCGGTCGCCCCGCTGCTCGCCGTGGACAACGACGCGGTGGTCGTCGAGGCGGTCAAGCTCGCCGAGGACCGCGGTGGCGACGTGGTCGTTCGCCTCTACGAGTCCCGCGGCGGCCGCGCCCGGGCCACCCTCACGCCGGGCTTTCCGGTCGCGGCGGCGGTCGAGAGCGATCTCCTGGAGCGCCCGCTGGCGGGCTCGGCGGTCGCCGCCCCCACCCCGGACGGCACGGTGGCCCTCACCCTGCGCCCGTTCCAGATCGTCACGGTCCGCCTCCGCCGGACGTGACCGCCCAGCCGTCGGGGCCACGGACGCGGCCGGCGCCTGCGCCGGGTCGACCCCGCGCCGGGGCCACGCGCGCGGCCGGCGCCTCCCGCCGGGTCTGAGCCCGCGCCGCCCGGGGTCCCGGACGGTGCCGGGGGAGTGAACTCCGCCACAAGCGGGGCCGTCCTGTCCGGGAATCCCGGCCCTCCCGGGGAGGACGGCCCCCGCTCGGTTTTGCACCTAGTTGCAAAAGCGGCCTCCCCTCGCTAGAACAGGTTCATCACCCCCGCGCGAGGAGGCGCCCCCCATGTCCCAGAGCCGGTACCCGCACCTGCTGAGCCCGCTGGACCTCGGATTCACCACGCTGCCGAACCGCGTGATCATGGGCTCGATGCACACCGGTCTCGAAGAGCACCAGGGCGGCTTCGAGCGCCTGGCCGCCTTCTACTCCGAGCGCGCCCGCGGCGGCGCCGGCCTGATCGTCACCGGCGGCATCGCCCCCAACGACGCCGGGCGCCCCTTCGAGGGCGGCTCCCGCCTCACCACCGAGGAGGAGGCCGCCGAGCACCGGGTGATCACCGAGGCGGTGCACGCCGAGGGCGGGAAGATCGCCATGCAGATCCTCCACTTCGGGCGCTACGCCTACCACAAGGACCTGGTCGCCCCCAGCGCCCTGCAGGCCCCCATCAGCCCCTTCGTCCCGAACGAGCTCACCGACGCCGAGGTCGAGCGCACCGTTGAGGACTTCGTCCGGGCCGCCCGCCTCGCCAAGCTCGCCGGCTACGACGGCGTCGAGATCATGGGCTCCGAGGGCTACCTGATCAACGAGTTCATCGCCGCCGCGACCAACAAGCGCACCGACCGCTGGGGCGGCGCGTACGAGAACCGCGTCCGCTTCCCGCTGGAGATCGTCCGCCGCACCCGCGAGGCCGTCGGCGAGGACTTCATCGTCATCTACCGCCTCTCCATGCTCGACCTGATCCCCGGCGGCTCCACCCTCGACGAGGTCGTCCACCTCGCCAAGGAGATCGAGGCGGCCGGCGCCACCATCATCAACACCGGCATCGGCTGGCACGAGGCCCGCATCCCCACCATCGCCACCTCCGTCCCGCGCGGCGCCTACACCTGGGTCACCAAGCGGCTGATGGGCGCGGTGTCCGTACCCCTCGTGACCAGCAACCGCATCAACACCCCGGAGATCGCCGAGGAGCTGCTCGCCGACGGCCGCGCCGACCTGGTGTCGCTGGCCCGGCCCTTCCTCGCCGACGCCGACTTCGTCGCCAAGGCCGCGGCCGGCCGGCCCGAGACCATCAACACCTGCATCGGCTGCAACCAGGCCTGCCTCGACCACACCTTCAGCGGCAAGATCACCAGCTGCCTGGTCAACCCGCGCGCCTGCCACGAGACCGAACTGGTCCTCGCGCCCACCCGCCTCAAGAAGCGCGTCGCGATCGTCGGTGCCGGCCCGGCCGGCCTGGCCTGCGCGGTCTCCGCCGCCGGCCGCGGCCACGCCGTCACCCTCTTCGAGGCCTCCGGCCACATCGGAGGCCAGCTCGACATCGCCCGCCGCATCCCCGGCAAGGAGGAGTTCGAGGAGACCATCCGCTACTACGGCACCCAGCTCGTGGACAGCGGCGTCGAGGTCCGCCTGAACACCCGCGCCGACGTGGAGACGCTGCAGGGCTACGACGAGGTCGTCGTCGCCACCGGCGTCACCCCCCGCACCCCCGAGATCGAGGGCGTGGACCACGCCAGCGTCGTCAGCTACCTCGACGTGCTGCGCGACGGCGCCCCCGTCGGCGAGCGCGTCGCCGTCGTCGGCGCCGGCGGCATCGGCTTCGACGTCGCCGAGTACCTCACCGACAGCGGAGAGGGCGCCTCCCAGGACCCGGCCGTCTACTTCCGCCACTGGGGCGTCGACACCGCGTACACCGGCCCCGGCGGACTCACCGCCGCCGACCGCCCCGCGCCGCCGCGCCAGGTCCACCTGCTCCAGCGCAAGGCGACCAAGGTCGGCGCCGGCCTCGGCACCACCACCGGCTGGATCCACCGGGCGGAGCTCAAGCACCGCGGGGTGGTCTCCGTCGCGGGGGCCGCGTACGACCGCATCGACGACGAGGGCCTGCACATCACCGTCGACGGCGAGCAGCGCCTCGTACCGGCCGACACCGTCGTGCTGTGCACCGGGCAGGAGCCGCGCCGGGACCTGTACGAGGCGCTGCGCGCGGCCGGTGTCGAGGCGCACCTGATCGGCGGCGCCGACGTGGCCGCCGAACTCGACGCCAAGCGCGCCATCCGCCAGGGCACCGAACTCGCCGCAACTCTGTAGCACCTGAAGCGTCCGAACGAAAGGGATTGTGGCGGTCCGCCCGGACCGCCACAATCTCCCGGGTGACGTTCTCATCCGCAGACGCAGACAAGATCCTCGCCGACAACTTCGCTCCCTGGGTGCTCGCCCTGGGCCTGAGCGTCCAGGAGACCGGCGAACGGCACGCCGTGCTGCGGCTGCCCTGGTCCGACACCCTGGCCCGGGACGGCGGCGGCCTCTGCGGCCAGGCCCTGATGGCGGCCGCGGACACCGCCACCGTCATCGCGATCTCCAGTGCGCGCGGCGCGTACGGGCCGATGACCACGGTCCAGCAGTCGACGAGCTTCCAGCGCCCGGTGACCGGCTCCGACGTGCTGATCCACGTCCGGGTCACCAAGCTCGGCCGGCGGATGGCCTTCGCCGACGTCACCATGACCCCCGAGGGCGCCGCGGAGCCCGCGGCCACCGCCTCCACGGTCTACGCCCTGCTGGGCTGAGGCCCTTCCCGCAGCGCCCTCCGCGGACGCTTCCGCCAGGGTGGGCGGCCAGGTCCCGGCTACTGCCAGGAGCCGTAGCGTTCGCAGATCATGCCAGGGTTACGCGCCAGGAGCCCGGTACCGGATCTGCTCGGCTCTGCGCAGGGCATCCAGCGTTTCGTCGACGCTCAGGAGAACGGTCGTCTCAAACGAGCTGAGCGCGCCACCTCCGCTGATGGCCAGCGCGACCGAGGCCATGGACACGTTGTCCGGGGCTTCCCAGAGGTTGTAGCCGTCGTGGGTGCCGAAGGCGTACCAGAAGCCGTGGAGCTTCCCGCCGACGGACTCGATGTATGAGCGAGCGGCCTGCGCGCGGTCTTCCGGGTGGCCCATCAGTCTCGCCCAGGTCTCCGGCGTGTAGCTGAACCTTGATAGATAGAGCGGCATCGTGTCTCTCTTCCGTTTCGACCATCGATGCCCGAGCTCGAGGGCAGAAGACCGGGATGGCCCCAGGTTCCCCCGAACAGCCGGGGGATGCGCGCAAGCGCGTCTGCTCCCCGCGTATGCGGGGGTGAGCCCGCAGACTGCTCTCCGCGAGGCCGGCCGCGGGCCAGGTGGACTATTTCTCCGGCAGGCGCGCCATATCGGACACGGGCCCGAGATGGCCGAGCTTGTCGGGGTTGGACACGGAGTGGAGCGCCCTGATCACGCCGTCGGCGAAGTCCAGCTCGATCACCGACGCCACGCGTCCCTCGGCGTCGTACGTCACCGCGCCGGGCCGGCCGTTGATCCACGCCGGCCGGAGGACGGCGCCGAGCATCAGGACCCGGCGGATCCCGCCGACGAGCAGCCGGCCGACGCGCTGCGGGTCGGTCACCGGGTTCCGGGTCGCCCGCGCCTTGCCACCGCCGTCCCCGTGGAACACCACGTCGGGCGCGAGCATGCCGAGCAGCACGCCCATGTCGCCGCCCTCGGCGGCCTCGAAGAACGTGCGGGCGAGTTCCAGACCCTCCGCCCGCCGCGCCGGGGCCGCCGCCACACTGTCGACGTCCTGGCCTCCGGCGGGGATGCGCTTCTTGGCTCGGGCGAAGATCTGCCGGCAGTTCACCTCGGTCTTGCCGGTGGTCCTGGCGATGTCCGGGTAGTCGTACCCGAACACCTCGCGCAAGACGAACACCGCCCGTTCCACCGGGGAGAGGGCCTCCAGCAGCACGAGGAACGCCATCGACAGCGAGTCGGCAAGCTCGGCGTGCTCGGCCGGCCCCGGCCGGTCGGTGGTCACCACGACCGGCTCGGGCAGCCAGTTCCCCACGTAGGTCTCGCGCCGTACCCGCGCCGAACTCACGTAGTTGATTCCCAGCCGCGTCACCGCCGTGGTCAGGTACGCCTTCGGAGCGTCGATCACGGTCCCTGCCCGGTGCGCCCGGGTCAGGCCGAGGAAGGCGTCCTGCACGATGTCCTCCGCGTCGCCCACCGATCCGGTCATCCCGTAGGCGATGGAGAACATCAAGGGCCGGTAGCCGGCCTCGTCCAGCGCACCCGTTGATCCCGGCACAGAACCCTCCCCCGACTCTCATGCTGCGGTACTCGGCCGAGCCGGCTGCCTCCGCCCGCCCATTCCAAGATCCACACGGCCGCGTGCAGGTTATCCGAGGTCCGCGGCCCGCCCAGCGGCATCCGGCGGAGGAGACGCACGTCACATTCGCTGCCGTCACAGCTGGCCGCAGTGCCCTGTCTCAGAGGGGCAACAGCGCACGACGACAAAGGAGTCCACGATGAATGCCCGTCTGAACGTCTTCACCAGCCCGGTCGCCGCCAAGGCCTGGAAGCACATCATCGCGGCGGGCAATGCGCTCGGGGACTCGACCCTGCCGGCCGCGACGCGCGAACTGGTGATGCTCCGCGCCAGCCAGATCAATGGCTGCGCCGGATGCATCGACATGCACACCAAGGACGCCGCAGCCGCCGGTGAGACCGCGGTACGCCTCCACCTTGTCGCGGCCTGGCGGGAGGCCACCGTCTTCACCGATGCCGAACGCGCCGCCCTGGAACTGGCCGAAGAAGCCACCCGTATCGCAGACGCCGCCGGTGGAGTCCCCGACGAGGTCTGGGCGAACGCCGCGAAGCACTACGACGAGGAGCAGCTCGCCGCCCTGGTGACCCAGATAGCCGTCATCAACGCCTTCAACCGCCTGAACGTCACGGTCCAGCAGCCCGCCGGCCACTACCAGCCCGGCCGGCACTGACAGCCACCCGGACAACCACTGCGGCTGCCGCAGCTGCCTACCCTTCTGCAAGGAGAACCCCATGAACCTCGCGCTGTGGATCGTCACCGGACTGCTCGCCGTTGCCTACCTGGTGGGCGGTGCGTTCAAGCTGGTCACACCGAAAGAGAAGATCGCCTCCAGCGGGCCGAGCGCGAGGTGGGTCGAAGACTTCAGCGGCAGCGGCGTCAAGGCGATCGGGGCCCTTGAGGTCCTGGCCGCGGTCGGCCTGGTCCTGCCCGCCATGCTCGACACCGCGCCGGTGCTGGTGCCGCTGGCCGCCCTGGGTCTGGTGCTGCTCATGCTCGGCGCGGCCGTCCTGCGCACCCGGCGTCACGAGACCGCTTACGTGGTCGTGGACATCGTCTACATGGTCCTGGCTGGTTTCGTAGCGTGGGGCCGCTTCGGCCCCGAGTCCTTCATCGGCTGATCGCGGCGGCGGTGATGATCACCCGGGAAGGGGGACGGCAAGGGGGGCTCCGGGGTGACGTTGACGGGCATGAGCGGCAGGGGCTGCGTCCGTCCGGGTGACACCGGGAATACCCGGCGCCCGGTGGCGACTTGGGCCGTACATGAACGCCACCCCGTACGACCCGCGCACGCTGCTCGGGGAAAGCCGCCTGGGTATTCTCGCGACGATCAAATCGGACGGCCGCCCGCAGCTCTCGCCCGTCATGCCCTTCTACGATCCGCAGGCCGACGTCCTCTACGTATCGATGACCGAGGGACGCGCCAAGACCGCGAACCTGCGGCGGGATCCCCGCGCCGCACTGGAGGTCACCAGCCCCGACGGCTGGGCCTGGGCCACCGCCGAAGGCACGGTGACACTGACCGGGCCGGGAAGCGACCCCCACGGCCCCGAGGTCGAGGCGCTGGTGCGGTACTACCGCGCTGCCGCCGGAGAGCACCCGGACTGGGACGAGTACCGGGCGGCCATGGTGGCCGATCGGCGCGTCCTGATGATGATGACGGTCGATCACGTCTACGGCGAAAGGATCCGCTGAGCGCGCCCCGAGAGAGCAGCTCTTGGGCGCGCACACCCGGCGGCTCCTTCCCGTCCTGACCGACAGCCCCCGGCGGCTCTGGCAGGCGGGCCCGCTGCCGGAGTTGGCAGGTTCCCCGGGCGCGGTCACCGTCGACGGCTTCCGGCAGTTGGCCCGGGGTCCGTCCGGCACCGGCACCGGCACAGCACCGGCCCTGTCGCGGACGGGGCCGAGGCCGCCCGGCCGAACGGCCCGGGGTGTCACGGCCGTTGGGGCCGTGGGTGCATGGGCCCGCGGGCGGGGCGGAGGACCGGCCGCCCCGCTCCCGCGCCCTCGCGCTAGTGTGCGTACGTGAGCTTTCATGTCGTCGTAGGTTTTGGGCCCGCCGGTGCGGCCACCGCTCGGCTGCTGGCCGAACAGGGCCACGAGGTAAGGGTCGTCACCACTTCGGGCCGGAGCCCGGAACCCGGGATCGAACACGTCGCGTGCGACGCGGCGGACCCCGAGCGGCTGATCGAGGCCACGAAGGGCGCGGCCGCGCTCTACGGCTGCGCCGCGCCGCCCTACCACCGCTGGGCGGGCCAATGGCCGGCGCTGGCCTCGTCGCTCTGCGCTGCGGCCGAGGCCACCGGGGCGGTCCTGGTCATGCTGGGGAACCTCTACGGGTACGGACCGGTGGACGGCCCCCTGACCGAGGGCCTGCCGCTCGCGGCGACCGGTCCCAAGGGGCGGGTGCGTGCGGCGGCCTGGGAACAGGCCCGGGCCCTGCACGAACAGGGCCGCATCAGGGCGGTCGAGGTGCGGGCCTCCGACTTCTTCGGGCCCGGCGTCACCGAGGGCGGCCACCTGGCCGCGCGGGTCGTGCCGCCGCTGCTGCGCGGCAAGCCGGTCTCCGTGCTCGGCGATCCGGACGCCCCGCACAGCTGGACCTACCTCCCCGACGTGGCCCGGGTGTTGGCCGAGGTCGCGGGCGAGGAGCGGGCCTGGGGACGGCCCTGGCACGTGCCGACGGAGCCCGCGCTGTCCGTCCGCGAGATGGTCGGCCGCCTGGCGGTCGAGGCGGGGACGGGGCCGGTCGCGGTGCGCAGGCTGCCGCCGGCCGTGCTCGGCGTGGCCTCGCTCTTCTCCCCACTGCTCCGCGAACTGAAGGAGATCCGCTACCAGTTCGACCGTCCGTTCGTGGTCGACAGCAGCGCCTACGAGGCGGCCTTCGAGGTGCGGGCCACCCCGCTCGACGCGCAGGTCGAGGCGACCGTGGCCTGGTGGCGCGAGCGGGTGGCGACCGCCGGATGACGCACGGGCCGGCCTTGACACCCCTCTGACGCCGGGTGGCCGCTGAGGCCGGCCGGGGGGCCGTGGCGCACCCGAGGAAAAGCGCATGACAGGCCGGCGGCTGCCACTACCGTCCCGGTGTCGGCGGGCATCACCGCCGTACGCGCCCCGCCCCCGCCAGAGAGAGACGGACCATCCCCCCGACCTCCGCACCCCCCGTCGAGCGGCGCCCGCTGGGGCGCAACAAGGACTTCACCGTCTTCTGGCTCGGCCAGGCCCTGTCCGTCCTCGGCGGGTCCATTTCGCTGCTCGCGCTGCCGCTGCTCGTGCTCGGCGCCACCGGGTCCCTCGTGCAGATGGGCCTGATCACCGTCATCTCCGGGGCCACCGGTATCGGCACGGGGATCTTCGCGGGATACGTCGTGGACCGCGTGGACCGCCGGCGGCTGATGATCGTCTGCGATCTGCTGCGCGCCGCGCTGTTCTGCGCCGTGCCGGTCGTGTGGTGGGCCTGCGGACCGAGGATCTGGCTGCTGTACGCCCTGACGGCGCTGGCCACGGTACTGACGACCCTGTTCGACGTGGCCTACGTGACGGCCGTGCCGCAGCTGGTGCGGGCCGAGGACCTCACCGCCGCCAACGGGCGGCTGATGGGCACCTTCGCCGTCGGTACCCTCCTGGGGCCCGTGGCGGCCGGTTCCCTCGCGGCCACGGTGGGTGCGGAGCGGGCGCTGGCCGTGGACGGTGCCACCTTCCTCGTCTCCGCCGCCAGCCTGGC
The DNA here is from genome assembly GCF_040651925.1 of Streptomyces sp. NPDC048349. Taxonomy (NCBI): domain Bacteria; kingdom Bacillati; phylum Actinomycetota; class Actinomycetes; order Kitasatosporales; family Streptomycetaceae; genus Streptomyces; species Streptomyces sp. NPDC048349. Next base: position 44,664 of record NZ_JBEZLA010000062.1, read on the forward strand.
GTGGGTGAGGTTCGGCAAGCCGGCCGAGGGCGGCGGGGCCGGGGGCGGCGAGCGCGCCGAGCCTGCGGCGGGGGTGCTGCGCGAGGTGTTCGTCGTGGGCTTCCGCTTCCTGTGGACGCATCCGCTCCTGCGCCCCCTGACGGTGCTGCTCACCCTGCTGACCTTCGTCACCATGGGCGCCACCGACCTGATGATCTACCGCGTCCAGGAGGATCTGGGCCGGACCCCCACCACCGTCGGCTACGTGATCGCCGTGAGCGGGACCGGCGTCGTCGCCGCGGCCCTCACCGCCGGGCGGCTGCGCCGGACCTTCGGCTTCGGCCCCTGCTGGCTGGCCTCGGTCGCCATGATCGGGATCGCGGTGGCGGTGACCGGAGCCAGCCGCAGCGTGCCGGTCATCGCCGCGCTGGCGGCGGTGTTCATGTTCGGGGTGACCCTGGCCGGGGTGTGCAGCATGACCCTGCGCCAGGAGGTGACCCCCGACCACCTGCTCGGCCGTGTCACGTCCGCCTTCTGGACCGTGCACAACGCCTCGGGCCCGGTGGGTGCGGCCGTGCTCACGGTGCTGGCCGCCCGCCACGGGGTTCCGGCGGTCAGCCTGGCCGCCGGCGCCTTCTGCCTGCTGGTGCTCGGCGCCGGACTGCTCTCGCCGCTGCGTGCCCGGCCGGCCGAGCCGGAGCAGGGCGTGCAGTGCGGCCGGGAAGGGGGTCTGGGAGCATGAAGCCGCAGACCCGGGACCCGGAGCGAGGAGCCGACATGTCCGGACAGTTCGAGGTGAGCGTCGAGATCGACCGGCCGGTCGAGGAGGTCTTCGCCTACCTTGCCGACGGCCGCAACGACCCCGACTTCAGCCCGCGCGTCCAGGAGATCACCAAGGAACCCCAGGGCCCCACCGCGCTCGGCACGGTCTTCCGCAGCACGGTCAAGGACGCCGGGATGAAGACCGGCCGCCAGTTCCGCATCGTCGGCTTCGACCCGCCGCACCTGATCCGCTGGACGGAGGAGAGCCGCAACCTGGTCACCGCGGAGGGCGGCTACGACTTCGTGGCCCTCCCCGGCGGGCGCACCCGGGTCCGGATCTTCAACGCCCTCGAGGGCCACGGCCTGGGCAAGCTGCTCGTGGGCTTCGCCGTGAGCGCCGCGCGCAAGGACGCCCCCGCTTTCGGCCGCCGCATCAAGGCGGCCGCGGAGGCGTCCCTCAAGCGCTAGGGGGTGTCTGACGGAGGTCCGCGGCGTCGCGGTGCCCGGCACGCACTCTCGCCGCACCGGCCGAAAGCCCAAGTACGTCCAGTACGG
>NZ_JBEZLA010000063.1:0-45569 GCF_040651925.1 Streptomyces sp. NPDC048349
GACTGGGCCTTCGTCCCCTTCTTCCCGGACAGCCGCAGACCCTGCGGGTGTGACTTGGACACCACCGAGCCGTCGGGGGCGTTGGTGAGGTCCACGTCCACGTCACGCCACTGGCCCGTGGCGTCCTTGAAACGGATCGGACCCGCGGCGACCTCGGTGGTCAGCGAGCCGTCCTTGTTCACCCATGTCGTCGAGGTCTCCGACCGCTCCGACAGGGCCTCGACCCGCTGGCCCGACAGACGGGCGGCCACGCGGGCGGACGGTATGTCCGCCGCGGCCGTCGCCGGTGCCGCCTCGCGCTGCCCGTCCGGCACGGTGGCCGCGACGGCGACGTCGGAGCCGGGCAGCGCGGAGACCGCCATGACGACGGCAAGACCGGCAGCGGTGGCGCTGAGCAACCCCGCACGGCTCGCCATCGGGCGGGCACGCCACAGCTGCGTGCCCGATCTACTACGGAATTTCACTTTCCCCCCAGGGAGAAACCTTGAAGTGCTGACGTCTCAAGATCAACGTCGGGTGAAACGTAGTTGCTCACTCCGGTCGCCGAGACGGGCAAATGGGTGCATATCGACTGCAAAGTTGATCAAGAGTTATGGAAAGGTGAGCAAACGTCAGAAGATCGTGACGACTCTTCAGGTGTTTTTCGCCGACCGTTACTTCGCTGGTCAGGGGCGGTGTGACAGGAGTCGAGGGGATCGCGTCGGGCGCTCGGCCCCTCCGGCTCGTCGGCGCCCGTGCGCCCTCTGGCCGACGTGCCGTGCCGCGCTGTCACGCAATGTCAGAACCCTGGTCCCCGGCGCGTCATCTGACGTACCGTCATACCTGCTTGTCCGCACCGCAGCCGCCGTCACGCACAACGCCCGGAGGTCCGCCATGCCCGCCGATCGGCCCGTCGCCCTCGATGAGTACCCGATCCACCAGGCACCCCTGTCGATGAAGCACCTCGTCAGCGGTGACCGCAACGCCTACGACCGCTGCATCTTCCACGTCTTCGACCACGCCGGCCGCGCCGTCCTCATCCTCGGCCTCGGGGTCTACCCCAACGCGGGTGTCATCGACGCCTACGCCACCCTCCGCGTCGGGGACGAACTCCTCGCCGTACGGGCCTCCGACGCCCTCACCGACGACCGGATGAACCTCTCGGTGGGACCGCTGTCCCTCACCGTCGACGTGCCGCTGCGGCAGCTGACCCTGCGCTGCGCCGCCGATCCGGACGACCCGGACGGGCTCTCGTACGACCTCACCTGGACCGCCGAGTTCCCCGCGGTCTGGGAGCCCCACCACACCCAGCGGCGCGGCGACCGGCTCATCCTGGAAGGGCGCCGCTTCGTGCAGGCGGGCAACGTCACCGGCACCATCCGCGCCAAGGGCGAACAGATCGCCGTCACCGCGGGGGAGTGGACGGGGACCCGCGACCGCAGCTGGGGCGTGCGCCCCGTCCCCGGGGAGGACGGCGGCCGGGCCGCCGAGGAGCACCGGCCGGAGGGGTTCCACTGGCTGTGGATCCCGGTCCGCTTCGAGGACCGGTTCGTCATGGTCATCGCTCAGGAGGACGCCGACGGACACCGCACCCTGAGCGAAGCCGTCCAGGTGTTCCCCGAGGGCAGCGGCCGCCACGACGTGCAACTCGGCTGGCCGCACACCGAGATCCGCTACCGGCCCGGCACCCGGCACCCCGAGAGCGCCGTCGTCCACCTCACCGACCCGGCCCGCAAGCCCCTCGAACTCGGCGTGCGGATCCTGAACTCCTCCCCGCTCGCCGTCGGCGCCGGCTATCCGCCCGCCGCCGACTGGCAGCACGGCACCTGGCAGGGGCGCGGGTGGACCGACCGCCGCGTCTACGACCTCTCCGACCCCGCCGCCCACCCGATGGCCGCCTTCGGGGTCACCGACCACTCGGCCCGTTTCACCCTCGACGGACAGGTCGGGCACGGGATCTTCGAGCACGGCAGCTTCGGCCGCCACGACCCCAGCGGCTTCACCGACTACTCCTCCGTCGCCCAGTAGGTCCCGCAGGAAAGGGGTTCACCCATGGCCACCGCACCACGTCCGCGCACCTCCACCCGCGAGCCCGAGGAACTCGGCCGGCGCCTCGCCGCCTGGCTGGACACCCAGCTCCCCGGCGCGAAGGTCACCAACGTCTCGGTGCCCGGGTCCAACGGCATGTCCAGCGAGACCCTCCTCTTCGACATAGACCACCCCGACACCCCGCTCCGCGCCTGCGCGCTGAGACTCGCCGCCGACCCCGCCGCCTACACCGTCTTCCCCACCTACGACATGCCGCGCCAGCACCGGGTGATGAGCCTGGTGGCCCGGCACACGGACCTCCCCGTCCCGCGCGTGCAGTGGCTCGAGGAGGACCCGGGGCCGCTCGGGGCTCCGTTCTTCGTGATGGCCCGCGCCGAAGGGCGGGTCCCGCCCGACGTCATGCCCTACACCTACGAGGGCAACTGGCTGCACGCCGCCACCGACGCCGAGCGTGCCGAGCTCCAGGAAGCCAGCATCTCCCTGCTGGCGCGCCTGCACGACCAGTTCCCGGCGAAGGAGGCCGAGTTCCTCCTGCCCGACGGCGCCGGCAGCCCGCTGCGCCGGCACGTGGACGCCCAACGCGCCTACTACTCCTGGGTGGTGGGCGGACTCGCCCCGTCACCGCTGATCGAGCGGGCGTTCGCCCGCCTCGAGGAGCTGTGGCCGCAGGACGAGGGGCCGGCGGTCCTCAACTGGGGCGACGCCCGCATCGGCAACGTCATCTATGACGGCTTCCAGCCCGTGGCCGTCCTGGACTGGGAGATGGCGGCCTTCGCCCCGCGCGAAGTGGACCTCGGCTGGACCGTCTACCTGCACCGGTTCTTCCAGGACCTCACCGTCGGCTTCGGCCAGCCCGGCCTGCCGGACTTCCTGCGCCGCGAGGACGTGGAGCGCCGCTACGCGGAACTCACCGGGCACACCCCGCGCGACATGGAGTTCCACACGCTCTACGCGGCGCTGCGGCACGGCATCGTGATGCTGCGCATCGCCTACCGGCAGGCGCACTTCGGCGAGGTCGAGATCCCCTCGGACCCGGACGGCCTGATCCTGCACCACGCCAGTCTGGCCGCCATGGTGCAGGGAACGTACTGGTAACGGGGCTGGTGCAGGGGCAGATCGGGCGCCCGCACCGCCCGCGGTCAGGCCGCCTGGGCGTGTTGCCCGCGGGTCTGCGGCAGCAGCGGGCTCAGCATGCGCACCGGACGCGAGCCCGGACCGCCGACGTGCGAGAAGGGCTGCGTCCGCCAGTCGAGCCCCTGCGGCAGGCTCAGCATCACCACGGGCTCCAGCTCCTGCGCCGCCGCCGGCTGGACCATGCCGACCGTGGGAAGTGCGTCGCCCACGGGCCGTCCGGTGCCCGCGCACACCGTGAGCCCGAAGGGGTTCCACGGGGTCAGGCAGAGGGCGTGCTGCGGCAGGTGCTCCTCGTCGGCGACGAGGGCGATCGACTGGCCGCAGTCGGGGCAGACCGCGTGGTGGATCTCGAAGCCCTCGGCGTCGTCGAGGTATTCGCCGTCCTCGGCGTACGCGTCCTCGCCGGGATCGAGCGCTTCCAGTGGCTCCGGTTCGGTGCGACCGGCGCGCTTGGTGTTCAGCATGGATGTACTCCCCCTTGGGTGGGCCGGGCGGGCAGGTTCTTCGGCCTCGGCCACACCAAGCACTTCCCGCCGCGCGGCACGAGTAACCACAACAGCCCCCAGGACGCCCGCATCCGCTTGTGGCCTTGGTCACATGCCCGGCGCAGATGCCTCCAGTGGATGGACAGCACTGTGCCTGGAGAGGCGTTGGGCCTTAGGTTGAGCGGCTATGAGCGCAATGGAGGAGCTGGACCGCCAGATCGTGGATCTGCTCGTGCGGGACGGGCGGATGAGCTACACGGATCTGGGCAAGGCCACCGGACTGTCCACGTCGGCCGTCCATCAGCGAGTACGCCGGCTGGAACAGCGCGGTGTGATCCGCGGCTACGCGGCCGTGGTCGATCCCGAGGCCGTCGGCCTGCCGCTGACCGCCTTCATCTCGGTCAAGCCGTTCGACCCGAGCGCCCCGGACGACATCGCGGACCGGCTGGCCGGCGTTCCCGAGATCGAGGCCTGCCACAGCGTCGCGGGCGACGAGAACTACATCCTCAAGGTCCGCGTCGCGACCCCGCTGGAGCTGGAAGACCTCCTGGGCCGCCTGCGCGCCCTCGCGCACGTCTCGACGCGCACGACGGTGGTCCTGTCCACCCCCTACGAGGCCCGCCCGCCCCGCGTGTAGAACGACTCCGCGGCGCCCGGAGGGACCCGGCGGTCGGGCGGCGCCGGGCGACGCGCGAGACTGGTCCGCATGACTGACCGCACCGCCCACTCCGCCGACGCCGCCGGAGCACCGACCAGGACCGTCCTCCTCCGCGGGGGCGAGGTGCACAGCCCCGCGGACCCCTTCGCCACGGCGATGGTGGTCGAGCGCGGGCACATCGCCTGGGTCGGCTCCGAGGGCGCGGCCGACGCCTTCGCGCAGGGCGTGGACGAGGTCGTCGACCTGGGAGGGGCGCTCGTCACGCCCGCCTTCACCGACGCCCACGTCCACACCACGTCCGCCGGCCTCGCGCTCACCGGGCTGGACCTCTCCGCCGCGCCCACCCTCTCCGCCGCGCTGGACCTCGTACGCGCCCACGCCGCGAGCCGTCCCGCCGACCGGGTGCTCCTGGGGCACGGCTGGGACGCCGCGCGCTGGCCCGAGCGGCGCGCGCCGCGCCGCCGCGAGCTCGACGAGGCCGCCGGGGGCCGCCCCGTCTACCTCAGCCGCATCGACGTGCACTCGGCGGTGGTCACCACCGCCCTGCTGGACCTCGTCCCCGGCGTGACCCCCGACGGCGACGAGCCGCTGACCCGCGACGCCCACCACGCCGTGCGCGCCGCCGCCCTGGCGGCCGTCACCCCCGCCCAGCGCGCCGAGGCCCAGCGGGCCGCCCTGGACCGGGCCGCCTCGCTCGGCATCGGCTCCGTGCACGAGTGCGGCGGGCCCGGTATCTCCTCGGCCGAGGACTTCACCGCCCTGCTGGCGCTGGCAGCGGAGCGTCCGGGGCCGCGCGTGTTCGGGTACTGGGCCGACCGCGACCTCGACCGGGCCAAGGAGCTCGGCGCGGTCGGCGCCGCCGGGGACCTGTTCGTCGACGGCGCCCTCGGCTCGCACACCGCGTGCCTGCACGCCCCGTACGCCGACGCCCCGCACACCGGCACCGGCTACCTGGACGCGCGCGCGGTCGCCGAGCACGTCGCAGCCTGCACCGAGGCGGGCCTCCAGGCCGGGTTCCACGCGATCGGGGACGCCGCGATCACGGCCGTCGTCGAAGGGGTCCGCGCCGCCGCGGAGAAGGTCGGCCCGGCCCGGGTCCGCGCCGCCAGGCACCGCGTCGAGCACGCCGAGATGATGACCCCCGCCACCATCGCAGCCTTCGCCGAGCTGGGCCTGACCGCGTCCGTGCAGCCCGCCTTCGACGCGGCCTGGGGCGGCCCGGACGGCATGTACACCGACCGGCTGGGCGCCGAGCGCGCCCGCACCCTGAACCCGTACGCGGCCCTGCTCAAGGCCGGCGTGCCGCTGGCCTTCGGGTCGGACGCGCCCGTCACCCCGCTGGACCCGTGGGGCACCGTACGAGCGGCCGCCTTCCACCGGACCCCCGAGCACCGCATCTCCGTCCGGGCCGCCTTCACGGCCCACACCCGGGGCGGCTGGCGGGCGCTGGGCCGCGACGACGCGGGGGTCCTGGTCCCCGGCGCCCCGGCCGACTACGCCGTCTGGCAGACCGCCGAACTCGTCGTCCAGGCCCCGGACGACCGGGTCGCCCGCTGGTCCACCGACCCCCGCTCCGGCACGCCCGGACTGCCCGATCTGTCCCCCGGCGCCGAGCTGCCGGTGTGCCTGGCGACCGTGGTCGGCGGGCGGGAGGTATTCGTACGCCCACAGGGGTGATCCGGCGAGCCTGGGTTCGGTGCGGGCGGCCGGACCCGGATAGGTTCGGCCGGGTCCACCACAGGACGTCCGTGCCGGACGGATCCGTCTGCTCAGCGCGCCCGCGCCTCGGGGGCGAGGGAAGGTTTCGCCGGTGGGGGCACCCCCAGCGGCAGTTGGGGGAGGGTGGCCCCAGTTCGGGGCCCGGCGGTCCAGTAGACAACGGTCACGGCGGCCCGCAGCCAGCGGGAGTCCGACCGGCCCGAAGGACCGCGGGCCCCGATCACTGTTCTAAAGTCATTGACTGCGACCAGACCATCAGGACGTGCAAGCGCACAAAAGGGGACTCAGTGAGCGACGGCGGACAGCGGACCTACGGACCGCTCGGTACGGCCTTGGTGATCATTCCGACCTACAACGAGGCGGAGAACATCGGGCTGATCGTCGGCCGCGTCCGCGCGGCGGTGCCCGAGGCCCACATCCTGGTCGCCGACGACAACAGCCCGGACGGCACCGGCAAGCTCGCCGACGAGCTCGCGGCCGGCGACGACCACGTGCACGTCCTGCACCGCAAGGGCAAGGAGGGGCTCGGCGCCGCCTACCTGGCCGGCTTCGTCTGGGCCCTGGACGCCGGCTACGGGGTGATCGTCGAGATGGACGCCGACGGCTCCCACCAGCCGGAGGAGCTGCCGCGGCTGCTCACCGCCCTGGCCGGCGCGGACCTGGTGCTGGGCTCCCGCTGGGTGCCGGGAGGCCGCGTCGTCAACTGGCCCAAGAGCCGCGAGTTCCTCTCGCGCGGCGGCTCGACGTACTCACGGCTGATGCTGAACGTCCCGATCCGCGACGTGACCGGCGGCTACCGGGCGTTCCGCCGCGAGACCCTGGAGGGGCTGGGGCTGGACCAGGTGGCCTCCGCGGGCTACTGCTTCCAGGTCGACCTGGCGCGCAGGGCCGTGCAGAAGGGCTTCCGCGTCGTGGAGGTCCCGATCACCTTCGTCGAGCGCGAGTTCGGCGACAGCAAGATGAGCAAGGACATCGTGGTGGAGGCCCTGTGGCGGGTCACCCAGTGGGGGCTCAAGGCCCAGGCGGCCAGGCTGCTGCCGGGCCGGGCCGCGGACAAGGACACCGACAAGGGCACCGACAAGGGCACCGGCACCGGCACCGACAAGGGCACCGGCAACGGCACCGACAGGGACACCGGCCGGGGCTCCGGCAAGGCCTGACCGGCCGGCCGGGTTCCCTTAAGGGACGCCCTGTACCTCCGGCTGAGGCTGCTCTTACGCGGGCCCGGGCACACTGGGGGGTATGACGACCGGCGTTCCCACTTCGACGGCCCCCCGGCAGCGGCGCTCACCCGCCCGTACGTTCCTCCCCCTGGCGCTCGCCGCCTGGCTGATCCTGGAGATCTGGCTGCTCGGCCTGGTCGCGGGCGCGGCCGGCGGGCTCACCGTCGCGGCGTTGCTCGCGGGCGGGATGGTTCTGGGCGTGGTGGTCATCAAACGGGCGGGCCGCCGTGCCTTCAAGAACCTGACCGACACCTTCCAGCAGGCGCAGCAGGGCGTGCGGCCCACCCCGCAGCAGCCCGGCCAGGGCAACGGCCTCACCATGCTGGCGGGCCTGCTCCTGATCATGCCCGGCCTGCTGTCCGACGTGGCGGGCCTGCTGTGCCTGCTTCCCCCCGTCCGCGGGTGGATCGGCCGCCGGACGGCGAGCTCGCTGGAGCGGAGGATGGCCTCGGCGTCCGCCGGGACCTTCGCCGACGCCTTCCAGCAGGCCCGCATCCACCACCCGGACGGCAAGGTCGTCCAGGGCGAGGTCATCCGCGAGGACCGGCCCGGGCAGCACCCCGGTCCCGACACGGGCTACCGCCCGCCCCTCTCCCCGTAACTCCCGCCCGCAGCCCCGCCCCGCAGCCGGAGGCCGGCCCCGGGGACACACCGAACAGCCGAGGGCCCCGCCACACACTGTGTGGCGGGGCCCTCGGCTGTTGTCTCGTCCGGCTGTCAGGCGGACTTGCGGCTGTCCCGCGGATGCACGGCAATGTTCATGGCGCCGGAACGAAGGACCGCGAGCCTCTCGGCCAGCACTTCCTCCAGCTCCTCGCGGGTGCGCCGCTCCATGAGCATGTCCCAGTGCGTTCGCGCAGGCTTGCCCTTCTTCTCTTCGGGCCCGTCCCCGTCCACCAGGAGTGCCATGGCGCCGCACGCCTTGCACTCCCACTCCGGCGGAATTTCTGCCTCAACCGAGAACGGCATCTCAAATCGATGTCCGTTCTGGCATGCGTACTCCACCGCCTGGCGCGGGGCCAGATCGATGCCGCGGTCCGTCTCGTAGCTGGTAACCACGAGGCGCGTACCGCGGAGAGCTCGCTCACTCATGAATCGTGCCTCCCGGGCTTGTCGCCCACAGGACAGGTGTCGCTGTCGTCGTCATCCGGTCAACGTCCGGTCGGCGGTATAGATTCCCGCTCCGGGTCGTGCGTCGCCCGTCGTGCCGCCCCTTGTTGTACCCACCAATGCCCGTTTTGTCACATCTGGCAGCAGATGTCACCCAACGTCTACACTTCTCGAGCGCGCAGTAACGGTCCGCCTGGCAGGCCAAAGGCGTACACTACCGGCCCTCGGCTTCAACGTCTAAATCCGTTCGGAATTCGTTCGCGGATCCGAGGCCGGACGCACTGCGGACCCGCTCTCAGATCCGTTCCGGTACAGGATTGCCCGCCGCTTCCACCGCGCGCCGGACCGGCACTCTGGCCAGCAGCACGAATCCCAGTGCGAAGAAGACCACCAGCGAGATGATCGCGTCCCGGTAGCTGCCCGTGACCTGGTAGGTGAGGCCGAAGACCAGGGGGCCCACCCAGCTCAGCCCGCGGTCGCTCATCTCGTACGCGGAGAAGTACTCGGCCTCCTTGCCCGCGGGCACCAGGTGCGAGAACAGCGAGCGCGACAGCGCCTGGCTGCCGCCCAGCACCAGCCCGATCATCGCCGCGAGCGCGAAGAACCACACCGGAGTCCGGGCCGGCAGGAAGTACCCGGCCGCCAGCGTCACCGCCCACGCGGCCAGCGAGCCCAGGATCGTCCGCTTGGCGCCGTAGGTCCGGGCCAGCCGGCCCATCCCCAGCGCGCCCGCCACGGCGAGGACCTGCACGAGCAGCACCGCCCCGATCAGCGTGGACTGCTCCAGCTGCAATTCCTCCTTGCCGTAGATGGAGGCCTGGGAGATCACCGTCTGCACGCCGTCGTTGTAGATCAGGTACGCCAGCAGGAACGACAGGGTCAGCGGGTAGCGCCGCATGTCCTTCAGTGTGGCGACGAGCTGCTTCCAGCCGTTGACCGGCTGACCCGCCCCCGCCTCCCGGACCACGGCCCGGTCCCGCAGCCGCCGCAGCGGGATCAGCGCGAAGGCCCCCCACCACAGGCCCGCCGAGGCCAGACAGATCCGTACCGCCTCGCCCTCGGACAGGCCGAAGGTGTCGTGGCCCATGTAGAGCACCAGGTTCACCACGAGCATCAAGGACCCGGCCGTGTAGCCGAAGGCCCAGCCCCGCGAGGACACCGCGTCCCGCTCGTCCGGCGTGGAGATCTGCGGCAGGTACGCGTTGTAGAGCACCATCGAGACGGACAGCGCGGCGTTCGCCACGACCAGCAGCAGCCCGCCCAGCAGGTAGCGCTCGCCGCCCAGGAAGTACATCCCGGCCGTCGCCGCCGCGCCCGTGTACGCCGCCACCGCCAGCATGGGCTTCTTGCGGCCGGACCGGTCCGCGAGGGCCCCCACCAGCGGCATCAGCAGTACGGCCAGGATCACGGAGGCCGAGACCGCGTACGCGAAGAAGGAACCCGCCCGCACCGGGACGCCCAGCGGGTGCACGAACCCCTCGCTGTCCGCCGCGGCCTTGGCCACCCCGGTCAGGTACGGCCCGAGGAACACCGTGAGCACGCTGGCCGAGTACACCGACACGGCGAAGTCGTAGAAGTACCAGCCCCGCTGCTCGCGCTTGCGGTCGGCCGCCGCCGCGACGGCCGATCTGCCGTCCTCGGCCCCGGATTCCGCTTCGTCTGACGTCCGCGCACTCATGGGTGCCCCCTCGCTGGTCCCCGTACCGCGCGGCCCCCCGGCGCCCGCACGGAGACCCGCGGCCTCGTCAGGCCCAGGCCCCGCGCCGGTCCAGCACCGCGCGCAAGATGTCGATCCGGTCGGTCATGATGCCATCCACTCCCAGGTCGAGGAGAGACTCCATGCGTTCCGGTTCGTTCACGGTCCACACGTGCACCTGCAGGCCCCGCTCGTGCGCGGTCCGCACGAAGCGCCGGTCGACGACGCGGATGCCCCCCTGGACCTCCGGAACCTGGGCCGCCACCGCCCCCACCCGCAGCGCCGCCGGGATCGCGTACGAGCGCAGCCGCAGGCCGACCACCCCGCGCACGCCGTACGAGGTCGCCAGCCGGGGCCCGGCGATCTTCTGCGCCCGGGCCACGCGGCTCTCGGAGAACGAGCCCACGCACACCCGGTCCCAGACCCGGGCCCGCGCGATCAGGTTCACCAGCGGGTGCAGCGCCGACTCGGCCTTGACGTCGATGTTCCACCGGGCGTCCGGGAACTCCTCCAGCAGGTCCTCGAAGAGCGCCAGCGGCTCGGTGCCGCCCACCCGCGCCTCGCGGATCCGCTTCCACGGCAGCTCGGCGATCCGGCCCTGCCCGTCGGTGATCCGGTCCAGGGTGGAGTCGTGGAAGGCGACGAGCTTCCCGTCGAGCGTGGCGTGCACATCGGTCTCGAAGTACCGGTAGCCCGCGGCGGCGGCCCGCCGGAAGGCCGCGGCGGTGTTCTCCAGCCCGTCCGCGGCCCCTCCCCGGTGGGCGAAGGGGATCGGGGCCGGGTGGTCCAGATACGGATGGCGAAGGCGTACGTGCGTCACGGCGGCAGTATCCCCCGAGACGGGGGTGGCGGTGCTCCGCAAGGTGAACGCGGGAGGCAGGCCCCTGGTGCAGGTGGACCGGCGCATGACAGTCTGTCTTCGCAGACTTCAATCCAATCCCGGCCTCCGGCGCGCCCAGTCGAGGCCAATTCGACGAAGGTGGACCGGACGCAATGGCCGAATGGACCTCGGCGGTCGGTGCCGCGCAGCTCGCCCGCCTGATCACGTCCCAGCAGGACCGGCCCACCGCGCCCGGGTCCCGCAAACTGCCCGCGTACCGCACGCTCGCCGACGGCATCCGCCTGCTCGTCCTCGAAGGCCGCGTTCCGGTCGCCGCCCGGCTCCCCGCCGAGCGCGAGCTGGCCGCCGCCCTCTCGCTCAGCCGCACCACCGTCGCCGCCGCGTACGAGGCCCTGCGCGGGGAGGGGTTCCTGGAGTCCCGCCGGGGCGCCGGCAGCTGGACCTCCGTGCCGGCCGGCAACCCGCTGCCCGCCCGCGGCCTGGAACCGCTGCCGCCGGAATCCCTCGGCTCCATGATCGACCTGGGCTGCGCCGCCCTGCCGGCCCCCGAACCCTGGCTCACCAAGGCGGTCCAGGGAGCCCTGGAGGAGCTGCCGCCGTACGCGCACACGCACGGCGACTACCCGGCGGGCCTGCCGGCCCTGCGCCGGATGCTCGCCGACCGCTACACCGAGGCGGGCATCCCCACGATGCCCGAGCAGATCATGGTCACCACGGGAGCGATGGGCGCGATCGACGCCATCTGCAGCCTGTTCGCCGGGCGCGGGGAGCGGATCGCCGTCGAGTCCCCCTCCTACGCGAACATCCTCCAGCTCATGCGCGCGGCCGGAGTGCGCCTCGTACCGGTCGCGATGGCCGCCGGGCTGACCGGCTGGGACATGGATGTCTGGCGCCAGGTGCTGCGCGACTCCGCCCCGCGCCTGGCCTACGTCGTCGCCGACTTCCACAACCCCACCGGAGCCCTGGCGTCCGAGGACCAGCGCCGGGCCATGGTCGAGGCCGCCCGGTCCGCCGGCACCGTCCTGGTGGTCGACGAGACCATGCTGGAACTGCGGCTCGACCCGGACATGGAGATGCCCCGCCCGGTCTGCTCCTTCGACCCGGCCGGCAGCACGGTGATCACCGTGGGCTCCGCCAGCAAGGCCTTCTGGGCGGGCATGCGGATCGGCTGGGTCCGTGCCGCCCCCGACGTGATCCGCAGCCTGGTCGCCGCCCGCGCCTACGCCGACCTGGGCACGCCCGTGCTGGAACAGCTCGCGGTGAACTGGCTCATGCGGACCGGCGGCTGGCAGGAGGCCGTCGGCATCCGCCGGGAACAGGCCAGGGACAACCGGGACTCGCTGGTCGCGGCGGTGCGCCGCGAGCTTCCGGACTGGGAGTTCGAGGTTCCGCAGGGCGGGCTCACGCTGTGGGCCCGGGCGGGAGGACTGTCGGGCTCCCGGCTGGCCGAGGTCGGCGAGCGGGTCGGCGTACGGGTCCCCTCGGGCCCCCGGTTCGGCGTCGACGGCGCCTTCGAGGGCTATGTCCGACTCCCGTTCACGGTCGGCGGCCCGGTGGCGGAGGAGGCGGCGGCCCGACTGGCGGCCGCAGCCCGCCTGGTGGGCACGGGCGCAGGCAGCAACGGCTCGGAACCCCCGCGCACGTTCGTGGCGTAATGCGGGGTGGGGGCCGGTGCCGGGGCCGGGGTGGGGTGTCGTCGGGCCCCGGCCCCGGCCCCGGCCCGGCCCCGCCGTAGCCGCCGCCTACGGCGCCTCGGCCGCGACTTCCGGCGCCTCCGAGGCGTCCATCGCCGACCCCTGGGCCGGTGGCTGCGCGGGCTTGGTCGCCGTGACCGGCCCCCGCCCCCCGCCCCCGCCCCCCGCGGGCCGTTCCGGCAGCAGGTCCAGCACCGCCTGCCGGAACGCCGGATGCGCGGCATCGTCGTACGGGTCCGGCGTGGCGGGCACCTGCAGCCGGTGCACGGGCCCCGAACCGAGCCGGGCGTACCCCCGCCCGGGCGGCACCTGCGCCGGCGGCGTGGTGTGCGGTGGCAGCCCCAGGACGTCGGCGACCTGCTGGATCGCGGCGGGCCCGAGGACGACCCGGGCGCGGGTGTGCTGCCAGACGGCGTCGTGCAGCAGTTCCAGGTGGTCGAACTGTTCGGTGACGGCCACCGTGACGTACGCGCTCCGCCCGTGCCGCAGCGGTACCTGGAGCTGCGCGAGTGGATCGGGGCCGCCCTCGGCTGCCGCGAGGTGCGCGAGCACGCTGGGCCGGTCCAGCAGGATCCACAGGGGCCGGCGGGTGTCCTCGGGCGCGGGGCGGCCGGCCTCCCGGGCCCGGTGGGCGGCGATGAGGCGCCGCTCGGTCTCCTTCGCGGCCCACTCCAGGGTGGCCAGCGCCCCGACCGGCCCGCATTCGACGGCGAGGACGCCGCTGCGGCCGGACAGGCAGGAGTACTCCCCGCTGCCGCCGCCCTCGACGATCAGTACGTCGCCGCCGTGCCGCAGGGCCTGCAGGGCGAGGGAACGCAGCAGGGTGGAGGTGCCGCTGCCGGGCTGGCCGACGGCCAGCAGGTGGGGCTCGGTGGCGCGGGGTCCGGTGCGCCAGATGACCGGCGGCACGTCCCGGGGCTCGTCGCCCTCCAGGACGGGCAGGGTGCGCTGGACGCTGCCGGCGTCGGTGAAACCGAGGACGGTCTCGCCGGGGGAGGTGACGAACGGCTGGGCGGCGATGCCCGTCGGCAGCGCCGCCAGCACGCTCAGGTCGAGCTGGTTGCCCTCCTCGTCCCATTCGAAGAGATACTCCCGTCCGCGCCCGGACTTGGCGTGCAGCAGTGCCTCGATCCGGGCCCGTGAGGCGGCCTCGCCATCGGTGAAGTAGGCCGGGTAGCGGATGTGGAGCCGGGTGACGCGGCCCGCCTCGTCGAACTCGTAGCCGCTGAAGGCCTTGTCCCAGTCCCCGCCGTGGGCGAAGAGCGGGCTCGGGTCCTCCGGGGTGGAGAAGTACGGCACGAGTGCTTCGTAGAGGGAGCCGAGCCGTTCGGTCTCGGCATCGCTGGGCCCGGTCTTCACCGGGGTGCGGTCGCGTCCCTGCCAGGCCGCCGCCGCCATGAGGGTGATCAGGGCGAGGAGCGGACCGTAGGGGACGAGCGCGACCACCAGGACGCAGGCGGCTCCCAGGAACAGCGCGGGACCACGCTTGTCCTTGGGGGTTTCGGACCATTTGCGCCGCCCGGCCGAGGCCAGGATGCGCAGGCCGCGTCCGATGGTGAGGAGCGGATGGAGGACGTCCGTGGCGCTGTCGGCGGCCGTGCGAGCGATGTCGCGGCCCCTTACCAGCGACGCGGTGCCGCTGCTGAGGATGCGGGGAAGTGGGCGCCGGGCCACGGGCGTCTCCTGGAGTTGTGGGTGTTCGGGTACTTCGGGTGCGGCTGGTGTCGCCGTGCGCGGGCCGGGCTAGAGCTTGATCCCGCCGAGCAGGCTCGCGAGGCTCGCCGTGCTCGCGGTGATGCTCGGAGCGATGGCGGAGCCGGCGAGGAAGAAGCCGAACAGCGAGCAGACGAACGCGTGGGTCAGCTTCATCCCGTCCTTCTTGAAGAAGAGGAAGCAGATGATGCCGAGCAGGACGACGCCTGAGATGGACAGGACCATGAGAGGTTCTCCTGGTGGGTGGGGACAGTCACCATCAGTTGTTCCAGGCTCACAGGAAGTATCAATGCGACAAAAGGTGCATACGGGTGAATCCAGGAGTTTTTCACTGGACCGGGTCACTCCGACTGGCGCGTCCGGTGCGAAGGGGGGCAAGGGTGATCATTGCCTCGGCCTGGCCCCGACATGTGCAGGTCCGGGCGCTACCCTGACGATTCACCCGTACGGACGCAGTGCCGTGCACCCCCCTGCCCCGCACCGCCCCCGGCCCGCCCGGGCCCGGGCCGCCGCGGGGGCGGACCATGCCAGCAGCGAGTGGAAGGCGGTACGAACGATGAGCGAGCACACCGAAGGCGGCTCCGGTTCGCAGGGCGTCCCCGACGAGGACGTCATCGAGCTGGCCACCAAGATCTTCGACCTCGCCCGTCAGGGCGAGACCGCGACGCTCGCCGCGTACCTCGACGCCGGGGTGCCGGCGAACCTCACCAACGACCGCGGCGACACCCTCGTGATGCTGGCCGCCTACCACGGCCACGCCGACACCGTCACGGCCCTGCTGGCCCGCGGCGCCGAGGCCGACCGCGCCAACGACCGCGGCCAGACCCCCCTCGCCGGAGCGGTCTTCAAGGGCGAGGAGTCCGTCATCCGCGCCCTGCTCGCCGGAGGGGCCGATCCGACTGCCGGAACCCCCTCCGCCGTCGACACGGCGCGCATGTTCGCCAAGGCCGACCTGCTGGAACTCTTCGGAGCCGAGTAGTCCGCTTTTTGCCCGGTGGCGGCCGGGTCCGACCGGCCTGCGACCTCACAGGTTGGTCACGGCAGCCGTAAATGTGGTCGCGGCGCACAAACCGGCTGGGTCATCATGGCGTCGGATTCGATTCGCGAACATGACGGACGGGCAGGAGCGGGCTGGACACGAAGGGTGTCCACACCCCACCCCTGCCGCTCCGGCCGCCATGGCCGCGAAGCACCGACGAGAGTGAGAAGGCAATGGTCTACATCGAGCGGAACCTGACGGCGAACGTCCTCACATGCTGTTACGCGGCCCTGTGAATCCCGATTCCCGGTTGCGTCCCCAGCTTGATTTGAGGCCATTCCCATGTTCGAACCAGTCATAGCGCCGAGCGGCACGCTGCTCGGGATGCTCCAGCGGGGCCGTGGCGACGGCACGCTGCACGCCCTCGCGGCGCCCAGGGCGGAGGCCCTGGAGGCCCTCGACCAGTGCGTGCTCCGCGACCCGCGCCAGGACTGGCAGGTCGAGAACCGCTCCCTGTACTACGCCAGGCTGTACCTGGATCTCGACGGCCCCCTCGGCGCGATCGAGGCCCACCTGTTCGCCGCCGAGGACCTCCTCGACGACGCGGAGGAGCGGACGGGCCTCGCCCTGTCCGTCCTGGGCCACCTCGCCTCGTACGGCCGCGACGACGCGCTCATGCTGCTGCGCCGGTACGCCGCCTGCGGAGCGAACTGGGCCTGGGCCCTCGACGAGCTCGCCCTGCGCGACGACGACGAGGGACTGCGGTCCCTGGCCGAGCCGGTCATCGCCCGCTTCCCCGCCACGGCGGAG
The DNA here is from genome assembly GCF_040651925.1 of Streptomyces sp. NPDC048349. Lineage (NCBI taxonomy): Bacteria > Bacillati > Actinomycetota > Actinomycetes > Kitasatosporales > Streptomycetaceae > Streptomyces > Streptomyces sp. NPDC048349. The sequence goes on from NZ_JBEZLA010000063.1 coordinate 16,091, forward strand.
GGTGAGGCGCGGCTGGCCGCCGCCATCCGCGACGCGTACGAGCCCCGGCCCTGGTGCCTGTGGGAGGAGTCACCCCGGTACGGCGAGCGCCTGCGGGCGGCCCGCCGGCAGGGTTCCTTCGACCGCTGGCAGCGCCAGCTGAACCCGAGCGGCCCCCGCCCCGGCTGGGGCGTGCAGGCCGTCTTCGACTGGGCCGCCGACGGGCTGCGCCGCGGCACTCCGCTGCACGTCCCCGCCGCCCGCTGTCTCGCCGCCGTGGCCCAGCCCGAGGACCGCCCTGCCATCCTCGCGGCGGCGGCCGGAGCCTGCGGCGAAGCGGCCCGTGCCACCGCACTGCACCACCTGGTCCTCGCCGAACCGGAGAACCCGGCCGTCCTGGACCTCATCGAAGCCGCCGCCGACGAGCCCGCCGTGGCCGCGTACGAGCGCATGTGCGGCCCCGGCGCCGTCGAACGCGCCCGCCGCTGGATCCACCGGCCCGACGCCCTGGGCGCGGCCGCAGCGGCCACCCTGGCCGCCCGGGGCGGAGCCGAGGACGCCGGCCTGGTCCTCGGAGCCCTGCGTTCCACCGTCCGCGGCGAAGGCCCCGGCACCCGGGCGCTGTACGCCCTGGTGGACGGAGCGGGCCGCCTGGCGATCGCCTGCGCGGCCCCCGTGCTGCGGCACATCTACCGCGAGACCGCCTCGTCCCACCTGCGCGGCCGGGTCGCGCGGGCCCTGGCCAGCACCGACCCCTCCTTCGCGGCGGGCTTCGCCGTCGAATGCCTGTGGGACTGCGAGGAGACCACCCGCGAGGTGGCCGCCCGCCACGCCGAAACCGCCGACGCCCGGGTCGCACCCCGGCTGCGGCGCCTGGCGGCGGATCCCGCGGAGGAAGAGGACGTCCAGTCGGCCGTCCGGAGCCGCATCGCCCCGGAGTCCGCCGTGTAGCCGCTCCGGCCCCCTCTCCGAAACGCACCCGGCCCGGCCCCCTGACACGAGGGGCCGGGCCGAATGCCGTGCCGGCGGGGCCGGGCTCAAGGAGACGGCGTCCCTGTGTCCTGCCGATCCTTGAGCGCCTTGAGCGCGGCGTCCATCTCGGCCAACTGCCTCGACTCTTCTTCCGGGCTCGGCGCGTAGTCGGGCTCGCAGGCAGGCACCTTCGAGGTCTCCTTCACCCCGACCCTGACCTGGTTCGGGTCACGGAGCGGGGGCCTCATCGGCTTCATCAGCACGAGGGTGTGACCCGGCGGGACCGTCTTCGAGTTGATCTTCAGCACCATGGCGGTGCCGCGCCCGCGCACCACGTTGCCCTCGAGGTCGATGGTGCCGTCCGGGTGGTGCAGCGACTCGCGGTAGCCTCCCGAATTCTCCCCCGGGCACTCCGCTGGGGGTTTCATCGGCACCACCACGGCGCTGACACCCATCGCTTCCAGTCTTCGTGCCAGTTCGGGCAGCTCATCGGGCTTGGGCATGGGCACCGTGACGGTGCCGTCGCCGTCCTTGCCCAGGCCGTGTGCGGGACCCGCCCCGCCGTGCTCCCGGAGGTCCGGCAGGGTCACCAGCCCGAGGACGGCGGCCGTGACCAGGCCGACCGCGAGCGGCACCCCGTACCGCCGCGCGAAGGAGCGGGCGGGGAGGGGTTCGGGCGTGGCCGGGATCCGCGCCAGGAGCGCCGCCTTGAGCCGCTCTTCGAATCCGAGTGGCCTGTTGCTCATCGGGCTGCCTCCAGTCGGTGTTCGGTGACGGAGCCTGAGGCTCCCCGCAGGGCCCGCCGGGCCCGGTGCAGGCGGACGCGGACCGTCGCCTGGGTGACGCCGAGGGCCTGGGCGGCCTCGGCCGGGGTGAGTTCGTCGACGACGACCAGGTCGAGGGCGGCGCGCAGCGGCTCGGAGAGCCCGGCGTGGCGCTCGGCCAGGGCCCTGAAGGCCCGCTGGGCGTCGATCCTTTCCTCCAGCGCGGCCACGTCCTCGTCGTCGAGCAGCCGGCGCCCGCTCAGCCGCGCCAGCGCGCCGCTCTCGCGGGCCAGTCCGCGGGCGTGGCCCGACAGGACGTTGCGCGCTATCCCGAACAGCCAGGCGATCGGCGCCCCCCTGTGGGGCCGATAACCGGAGGCCGAGCCCATCGCGGCGAGGAAGATGTCCGCCGTCAGGTCCGCGGCCAGATGCGGGTCGGCGACCCGGCGGGTGACGAAGCCGAGCACCGCGTCGATGTGGTCCTCGTAAAACGCCCCGAACCCCTCGGGCGTGGTGAGATCCGGTGGCCCGGTCTCGTGTCGTGGGCTGCGCACCCGGTTCCTCCCCTGCACAGGGGGCCCGGTCGGCCCCCCTCACCCTGTACTTGGCCGAAGCCCCCGCAGACGTTTCATCGCGCCCTCACGAACCTGACCGGCACCCCCGGCCGGGCCTGCGCCGCCGCGTCCAGGGCGGGGCCGGGCGGGACCACGCCCACCACCGGGTAGCCGCCCGTCACCGGGTGGTCGGCCAGGAACACCACCGGCAGGCCGTCCGGCGGGACCTGGACCGCGCCCAGGACCATGCCCTCGCTCGGCAGTTCGCCCTCCCGGGCCCGGACCAGGGGTGCCCCGGCCTCCGTGCGCAGCCCGATGCGGTTCGACATCGGAGACACCCGGAACACCGAACGCCACAACCCGGCGAGCGAGGCCGCGGTGAACCAGTCCGCCCGCGGCCCCGGCCGCAGCGGGAGCAGCAGCTGCGAAGGTGCCCCGGGCAGTGCACAGGCATCCGCCGCGGGGACCGGGTCCGGCGCCGCCGAGCCCACCGGCAGCAGCATCCCGGCCGACAGGACCGGCGGGCCCAGCCCCGACAGCAGGTCCGTCGAGCGGCTGCCCAGCACCGGCGGGACGGTCAGGCCTCCCCGCACCGCGACGTAGCTGCGCAGCCCCGATTCCGCCCGGCCCACCTCGAGCTCCGCTCCGGCCGGCAGCCTGACAGCGGCTCCCCAGGCCACCGGGCGGCCGGCGGCCCGTACGGAACAGGGCGCGCCCGTGACCGCCACGGTGACCGCAGCCAGGGCCCGCAGCCCCACCCCGTCCAGGGTCGTCTCCAGCGCCGCCGCGTCCGGGGCGTTGCCGAGCAGCTGGTTGGCCAGCGCGTAGGCCGCCGCGTCCAGGGCCCCCGAGCGCGGGACCCCCAGGTGCGCGTGGCCCGGCCGCCCCCGGTCCTGCACCGTGGTCAGCGCTCCCGGCCGCACCACCAGCAGCCCGGTCACCGGCCCGCCTCCGTGAACCGGACCTGTACCCCCGGGGCGAACAGAGCCGCCGGGTCCCGCTCCGGATCCCACAGCACCGCGTCCGTGGATCCGATCAGCTGCCAGCCGCCGGGGGAGGAGCGCGGGTAGACCCCCGCGTACTCACCGGCGAGGGCCAGCGAGCCGGCCGGGACGGCGGCCCGGGGTGTGGCCCGCCGGGGCAGGTGGAAGCGCTCCGGGAGCCCGGTCAGATAGCCGAAGCCCGGCGCGAACCCGCAGAACGCCACCCGGAAGACGGTGTCGCCGACGATGTCCGCGACGGCCCCCGGGGCCACCCCCCACAGCCCGGCCACTTCCGCCAGGTCCGGCCCGTCGTACCGCACCGGGACCGTGATCAGGGGGCCGTCCGACTCCGCGAGCGGGGGCACCTCCCAGCGGGTGATCCGCGCGGCCAGCCCGGCCGGGTCCTTCACGCCGTCCAGCAGCACCGTCCGCGCGGCCGGCACGAGATCCCGTACGGCGCCCAGCTCGCCCGCGTCCCGGCGGCGCAGCAGTTCGGCGTGGAGCGCGGCCACCTCGGCGGCCGAGTCCACCTCGATCAGCAGCGCCTCCCCGCCGACCACGAGGGGCCTCACGCGAAGGCCTCCACCCGGACCCCGGCCGCGCCCAGCGCGGCGCGGACCCGGCGCGCGAGGTCCGCGGCGCCGGGGGTGTCCCCGTGCAGACACAGGGAGCGCGCGGCGACGCGGACCGGGGAACCGTCGGCCGCCGTCACCGTCCCCTCGGCCGCCATCCGGACGGCCCGCGCCACCACCGCGTCCGGGTCGTGCACCACCGCCCCCGGCTCGGTGCGCGGCACCAGCGTCGCGGCGGGCGTGTAGGCGCGGTCGGCGAAGGCCTCGGGGACGGGGGACAGCCCGGCGTCCGCGGCGGCCTCCAGCAGCAGGGAGCCGGGGAGGCCGAGGACGGGCAGGGCACCCCCGGCCGTCAGGACTCCCGCAACCACCGCGGCGGCCTGGTCGGCATCGTGGACGGTGCGGTTGTAGAGCGCGCCGTGCGGCTTCACGTACGACACCCGGGAGCCGGCGGCCCGCGCGAACACCTCCAGCGCCCCGATCTGATAGGCCACCTCGTCCGCCAGCTCACCGGCCGGCACGTCCATGGAGCGCCGTCCGAAGCCCGCCAGGTCGCGGTAGGAGACCTGTGCGCCGATCCGTACGCCCCGCTCCGCCGCCGATTCGCACACCCGGCGCATGATGGACGGATCCCCGGCGTGGAAACCGCAGGCGACGTTGGCGCTCGTGACGACCGACAGCAGGGCCTCGTCGTCCGTGAGCGTCCAGCGTCCGAAGCCCTCGCCGAGGTCGGCGTTGAGGTCGATCGCCGCCTCGGGGGGTGTGATCATGGAAGCCATGCGGTGAGCGTAGAACAGGCCTGCCGCCGCGGGTGCCGGCGGGCGACGGCCGACGGTCTGCCGTCGCCGGGCGACCATCCGCGGACGATCCGGCCGAACCATGCCGTTTGGGATGTTGTCAGGGTCAGCGCCTAGTCTTTGCCCGTGACTTTCCCCGCCCCGGCGAAGACCCTTCCGTCCCCGGCGCCGGGCCCGGCCGCCGACGAGGGCCTGGCCCGGCGGCTGCGCGCGCTCGCCTGCACCGCCCCGCTGCACGACCTCGACGTACGCAAGGCCAATCTGGCGGGCGAGTACGGGGTCTACGCGATGGCGGAGGTCGCGCTGGCCGCGATCGACCTGGTCACGCTCAACATGGACTTCGACACGGGCGCCGACCACGAGCAGATAGTGGCCAGGCTGCTCCCGCGCGTCGCCGCCCAGGCCCCGGCCCGGCCGGCGGCCGAGCACGAGCGGGTGGCCCGCTGGGTGCTGGAAAACCTGATCAACGTCGGCAGCGTGGACCGCGGCTTCCGTGCGATCTACGGCACCTTCGGCCCGGACGGCGTCTACGTCCGGCGCGACTACGACTTCAAGCTGATCGAAGAGGTGCCCGGCTACGGCGGGGCGGTCTACCTGCGCACGACCGACGAGGCCGTCAACGTCCTGGTCGGCGCCCTCGACACCGACGTGACCAGCGCGCAGATCGCGGCCGAGGTCAAGCTGGAGGTGCTGATCAGCCGCGGCCGGCTGGCCGACGCCCAACTCGCCGCCGAGCAGGCCCGGTACCGGACGGTCCAGTACGCCGAGACCCTGCGCCGCACGCTGGACGCGACGCGGCGCAACGTGCGGGCGGTGGACTGGCTCCGCTCCGTCCCCGACATGATCGAGGAGGCCCTCGACCACGTCGCCGACCGCTACCGCCACGAGAACGCGATCCTGACCAACATCCGGCGGGCGCGCGACGAGGCCGAGGAGCCCGAGAGCAAGCGGCGCGCCGCCGAGCTCGTCGACATCGTCAAGGACTGCATCCGCCGCCACACCCAGCTCCAGTCCCGGCTGCTGGACGCCGGGCCGCTCTTCCGCGCCGAGCAGGACCGCCAGGCCTTCGCCGCCCCCGCGCCGCGCTCCGGCATCGACCTGTACGGGCAGCTGGTGGCCCCGCTGCTGCCGCTCCCGCTGGAACGGGCGAGCCGGGTCACGGACGCGTTCTTCGCCTCCGGCGCGGGCCTGCGCACGCCCGTCTCGGTACGCGTGGGGGACCTGGTCGACATACTGCTCACGCCGCCCGTGGAGCGGGAGCACCTCGGTGCGGAGATGCCCGAGCCCGACCTCATCGCCACCCCGGACGACAGCCGCTTCAGCGAGGAGCAGCTCGCCGCCGCGATGGAGCTCCTGGACCTGCCGCACGACGCCCCGCGCCGGCTGTCCGGCCTCCTGGCGGAGGCCCGCCGCAGCGACCCCGACCTGCCGTACCTGGTGGCCCTGCTGGCGGTGCACGCGGCGAGCCCGGCCGTCGGCACGGCCTACCGCCAGGGCGAGGAGCGGCTGCTCTTCGCCGTGGACGACGGCACCCCGCTCGAGGACCCCGAGTTCGGTGGCGCCGACCTGATCGTCGGCACGGCCCTGCTCGACGCGGCCGGCATGGCCGCGGACCGCACGGAGGCGGCGTGACCCCGCCCCCCACCCCGCCCCCCACCCTGCCGGGCCGCGCAGCCGCATCCATCACCATCCGTACCGCCGAGGAGACGAACCCGTGAGCGACCACCACGCCGAGTACCCCGCGTGGAGCGAGCCCGACGCGCCCTCGGCTCCCGTCGCGCCCGGGCCGGGCGCCGGCGCCCTCACCCCGGCGGACGCCGCCGACGCGGCCCGGCTCGTCGCGTTCGGGCTGCAGCCCAAGCTGCTCCCCGCCCGCGACGCCGAGTACGCCGAACTGCTGCGCCGCTACCGCGAGGACCCCGCCTTCGGCCGGCTCGCCGACGCCGTCGCCACCGGCCTCGGCCTGGTCGTCCTGGAGGTGTCCCCGCGGGCCGGCATGGCCGTGGCCGCCGGGGAGGACTCCGTCTTCGCCGTCCGCATGGGCGACTACGCCCGCCGCACCGCCGCCGACTCCGCGGACCGCTTCCTGCACGGGCTCGCCCACCTCGCCGTCGCCGCCCTCGCCTTCCCCCGCCCCGAGGACCTCGCCGACGACGGCTACATCGGCCGCGTCACCGTCAACGGGGTCGACGCCTTCGTCCGGCAGACCTGCCGCCGCCTCGAGGAGCGCGCCGAGGAGCTCGGCGAGAACACCGACCCCGCCTCCGACGCGCCCGGCCTGGAGGCCGCCTGGCGCGTCTACGCCCGCCGCAGCGCGACCGGCGCCACCAAGGACGCCCGACGTCTCGCCGGATCCACCACCGGCATCGTCGGCAAGGCCGCGGCCTTCCTCACCGAGTCCGGCTTCCTGCAGCGCACCGGGGACGACGCCGGCGGCACCTACCGCACCACCCCCCGCTACCAGCTCCAGGTCCGCGACATGGCGGGCAGCGCGGCCATGGCCGAACTCCTGGAACTGGGCGTGGTCCCCGTCAGCGACGGCTCCGCCACCCTCCTGCCGCCGCCCGAGGGCGACGACCTGGAGCTCGCGGCCGACGCCGGCCTGCCCTTCCACGCCTGAGCCGGCCGCCCTGCGTACCGAGAACACCCCGAGAACACCGAGAAGCAACGAGAGTCCGCCGCCATGTACGAGCTGTCCCGGATCCGCCTCTACTCCATCGGGCCCGCCGGCGCGCGCTACGCCGACACCGTGCTCGACCTGCGCGGAGTCGGCGAGCCGGTGCCCCACCCGGCACCCGCACAGGCGGAGTTCTTCGAGGACGAGCCCACCGGCCCGCCGCGCCGCCCCGCGCCCGCCGGCGTGCTCTTCCTGGAGAACGGCGGCGGCAAGTCCGTCCTCCTCAAGCTGATCTTCTCGGTGATGCTCCCCGGCCACCGCAACACCCTCGGCGGGGCCAGCTCCGGCGTGCTGCGCAAGTTCCTGCTCGCCGACGACTGCGGCCACGTCGCCCTGGAGTGGCAGCACACCCAGACCGGCGAGTGCGTGGTCGTCGGCAAGGTCAGCGAATGGCGCGGCCGCCAGGTGTCCAACGACCCGCGCAAGTTCGCCGAGGCCTGGTACTCCTTCCGCCCCGGCCCGGGCCTGAGCCTCGACAGCCTGCCCGTCGCCGAGTCCACCGCCGTGCGCCCGCCCGTCGAAGGCGCCTCCGGCGCCCAGGGCCGCCGCCGCACGATGAAGGGCTTCCGGGACGCCCTCACCGACGCCGGCAAGGCCTACCCGCACCTCGAGGTCTTCTTCGAGGAGATCCACGACCGGTGGAACGAGCACCTCACCGAGCTCGGCCTCGACCCCGAACTCTTCCGCTACCAGCGCGAGATGAACGCCGACGAGGGCGAGGCCGCCGGCCTGTTCGCGGTGAAGAAGGACTCCGACTTCACCGACCTGCTGCTGCGCGCCGTCACCGACACCCGCGACACGGACGGCCTCGCCGACCTCGTCCACGGCTTCGGCAACAAGCTCGGCCGCCGCGCCGAACTCATGGCCGAACGGGACTTCACCGCGGGCTCGGTGGACCTCCTGGGACGCATCGTCGAGGCCGCCGGGACCCGCTCCCGGCTGCGCGACGTCCACGCGGGAGCCGAACGCCGCACCCGCACCCTCGCCCGACGGCTGTCCGCCCGCGCCACCGAGGAGCGCGGCCGCGCCGCGGACCTCGCCCAGCGCGTCACCGGCGCCGCCCACGAGGTCACCGCCGCCGAATCCGCCCGCACCCGCAGCGCGGCCATCGCCGCCGAACTCGCCTACCGGCACGCCTCGCTGGCCCTCACCGTCGCCGACAAGGCCGCCGCCGCCCAGCGCCGCGAACTCCTCGAAGCGCGCACCCTGCACTCCGCGTGGCAGGCCGCCGAGACCGTGCTGCGCCACCGCGCCGCCGCGGACCGCTCCGCCCGGGTCGCCGCCGCGATCCTGGAGGCCGAGCGCGACGCGGCCCCCGCGCTGGCCGCCCGCGCCACCGCCGCCGCCGACCTCGTACGGGCCCTGCACACCGCCGCCGAGCACGGCGAGCGGGCGGCCAACGAGGAGGAAGAGCGGTCCGCGGCCCTCCAGGCCGCCGGCGAGGCCGCGCACCGCGACGCCACCGCCGCCGCCACGGCCGCGCAGCGCGCCCGCAGCGAGGCGGAACACCTCCGCTCGCGCCTGGGCGAGGTCCAGCAGGAGACCGCCGAGGCCGTCCGCGCCGGCTGGCTCGACGACTCCGCGCCCGACGCCGACCCGGCCAGGGCCGCCCTGGCCGCCGCCGACGCCGAGAAGACCGCCGTGGCCGCCTGGGACGAGTCCCGCGAGGCCGCCCGCGCCGCCACCGAAGCCGCCCGCGAGGGCGCCGCGGCGGAATCCCGCGCCGAACTCACCGCGGCCCGCGCCGCGGACGCCGCCGACGCGGCCGAAGCCGCCCACGACGCGGAACGCCGCGCCGCCGCCTCCCTCGCCGCCTCCCCGCGCCTGGCCGCCCTCCTGGGCCTCCCGTCCACCCCGGACGCGGCCCTTCCGCACCCGCGGGGCGCGGCCCCCGGCGGCGCCGGACCCACAGTCCAGGACGAACCCGCCACCGCGGGACGGCTCACCGCCGAGGATCTCGACCGGAACGCCGAGGACCTCCACCACCTGCTGACCGAGTCGGTCGCCGCGGCCGAACGGCAGTTGTTCGAGCTGCGCACCGCCGCCGCCGACGACGCCCGCATCCTCGGCGCGCTCGGCGACGGCGGCCTGCTGCCGCCCGGCCCCGACGTCCTCGCCACCGTCGAGTACCTCGGCGAGCACGGCATCCCGGCTCTCCCCGGCTGGCGCTACCTCGCCCAGTCCGTCGACCCCGCCGACCACGCCGCCGTCCTCGCGGCCCGTCCCGAACTCGTCGACGGCGTCGTCATCACCGACTCCGACACCCACAGCCGGGCCCGCGAGGTCCTCTCCGGCGCCGCCCTGCTGCCCCGCTCCACCGTCGCCGTGGGCACGGCCGCCGCCCTGCTGGCCCCCGTACCGCCGCCGGCCCCCGGCGAGGACACGGCCGTCTCCGGCATCTTCATCGTCTCGCCCAACCCGGCCATGCACGACGAGCACGCCGCCGACGAGGAGCGCCGCGCCCTGCGCGCCCGCGCCACCGCCCGCGACACCGAGATCCGCGAGCTGGCCGCCCGCCTCGCCGGGGACCGCGAACTCGCCGCCCGTCTCGCCTCCTGGCGCACCGGCTGCCCGCCCGGCCGCCTCGCCGAGCTCGCCCGGCAGGCCGAGGCCGCCCGTGCCTTCGCAGAAGAGGCCGACGCCGAGCTCGCGGAGGCCCGTACCGTGCGCGCCGAGGCCGACGAGGCCGCCGCCGACGCCGTCCGGGTGCGCGACGAGCGCCAGGACACCGCCCAGCGGGCCCGCCGCGTCGCCGACGCCCTCGCCGGCCTCGCCTTCCGCCTGCGCGAACGCGCCGGCTGGCAGGCCCGGCTCCGTGAACTCGCCGACGACGCCGCCGAATCCGAGGCCCGCGCCGAGGTCTGCCTGGAGCGGGCCCGGGCCGCCGACGAGGACCGGCGAGCCGCCCAGCGCGCCGCCGACGACGCCCGCCGCACCGCCCGGGCCCTGCGGGCCGAACGCGCCGACATCGCCGGCGCCCCCGACCCGCTCCCCGAGGACGACGGGGCGCCCAAGGCGCCGCTGCCCGACCTCCGCGAGGCCTACCGTGCCGCTTCCCAGCTGTACGAGAAGGTCGGTGTCGGCGCCGACCTGCGCGCCGAACAGGCCCGTGCCGAGAGCGACGAGAGTGCCGCCCTCGCCGAACTGGACCGCCTCACCAACAAGGTCCGTACCCGCGCCGCCCAGCTCCTGGAGAGCCCCGACGGCGCCGACGGCCCCTCGCGCCAGGCCGCCGCCGCCCGCGCCGAGTCCCTTGTCCAGATGCTGGAGACCCGCGCCTCCACCGCGAGCGAGCAGCTCGGCCGGCTGCGCGGCGAGGCCGAACGCCACGCCCCCGCCGAGGGCGGGGCCCACACCGACCTGCCCGAGGAGCTGGTCCCCGGGGACGTGGACCACGCGCAGGCCCTGCTGCGGACGGCCACCGCCCAGCTCGCCGCCCACAGCGCCGCGGTGGAGAGCGCCCGGGCCGCCCACGCGGACCTGCTGCGCGCCCACCGGGCCGCCGAGGACGGCGCCGGCGGCTTCGACGAGACCGCCGCCCTGCTGCGCGACCTCCTGCGCGACCACACCCACGCCGAGGACGAGCAGGAGCCCGCGCCCCACGCGGGCACCCTGGAGGAGGCCCGCCAGTCGGCCACCGAGGCCCGTCGCGCGCTGCGCGCCTGCGCGGCTGACCTCTCGGCCGCCGAGTCCGCCGTCCGCGAGGCGAGCGACATCCTCGTACGGCACGCCAACGCCACCCGGTACGAGCAGGTACGCACCCCCGCGCGCCAGCAGATCCGGGAACTGCCCGCCTCCGCCCTGCCCGAGCACGCGGCGGCCTGGGCAGCGGCCTTCGCCCCGCGCCTGCGGGTCCTCACCGACGAGCTGGCCCAGCTGGAGCGCAACCGCGACAGCATCGTGGACCGGCTGCGCGGCCTCGTGGAGTCGGCCCTGGCCACGCTCCGCTCGGCGCAGCGCCTCTCCCAGCTGCCGGAGGGCCTGGGGGAGTGGTCGGGACAGGAGTTCCTGCGGATCCGTTTCGAGGAGCCGGACCAGGCCACGCTCACCGAGCGGCTCGGCGAGGTCATCGACGAGGCCACGCGGGCGGCGGTGAAGAAGAACAGCACCGCCTCCTTCGGAGAGGGCCGCCGCGACGGCATGTCCCTGCTGCTGCGGGGCGTCCAGGCCGCGCTGGAACCCAAGGGCATCTCCGTGGAGATCCTCAAGCCGGACGCGGTACTGCGCGCCGAGCGCGTTCCGGTCGGACAGATGGGCGACGTGTTCTCCGGCGGGCAGCTGCTGACCGCCGCGATCGCCCTGTACTGCACGATGGCGGCGCTGCGCAGCAATGACCGCGGCCGTGACAAGCACCGCCACGCGGGCACGCTGTTCCTCGACAACCCGATCGGCCGCGCGAACGCCACGTACCTGCTGGAGCTCCAGCGGGCGGTGTCCGATGCGCTCGGCGTCCAGCTGCTCTACACGACGGGCCTGTTCGACACCACGGCGCTCGCCGAGTTCCCGCTGGTCATCCGGCTGCGCAACGACGCGGACCTGCGGGCCGGGCTGAAGTACATCAGCGTCGAGGAACACCTGCGCCCGGGCCTGCCGCAGCAGTCTCCGGAGCAGGAGACGATCCACGGCGAGATCACGGCGACCCGCATGTTCCGCCGGAGCTGAACCGACGGGCCCGCGGACCGACGGATCCTGGCCGCCGGCCCCGCCGGCCCCGCCGGCCCCGCCGGCCCCGACGGGACGCGGCCCCCCATCGACGGGTCGGCGGGACGCGGCCCCCTCAGCGCCTGCCGAAGGCCGCGAGGGGCCCGTCCTCGCGCGGTATTCGCACCGGGGCCGCCTTCCGCTCCCCCCGGGCGGCCCTGGCGGCCCGGCGCTCCTCGCGGCGGAGGCGCCGCGCCGTGCTGCTCGGCTCCGACACGACCCCGTACCGCTGGTTCCACATCTGCCGGGTGATCCACACGTCCAGCACGCCCCACGTGGCCACGACGATCCCCGCGACCGCGCCCAGCGCCATCGGGAAGGCCAGCCAGGACCCGGTGAGCGTGAGGAAGAAGCTCACCGTCGCCTGGATGAGGGTCAGGGCCACGATCAGCACCGCCCGCACCGCGGACGCCCGCACCGGATCGGGCATACGGCGCCGCCGGGCCGGCTCCTCCACCCACAGCCCGCGCCGGTCCGCGTCGCCCGCGCCCCGGCCGTCCTGCGCACCGCGTTGCGACCCGAGGGCCGCAGCCCCGCCGTCCTCGTACCTGCTCATGGTCCGCTCACTCCCCACCGCGCGGTCCCCGCACTGCCTACCCCACACGTCTACCCCGACGCGCTCCCCTGAACAGAAGACGTACGGCGCCGCCCAGAGATTCCCGCAGCGCAATTCCCGGACCGCGCAGCCGCCCCCTCGCCCCGATGATCGCGGAACAAATAATTCCAGCCATCCATCCAGGTGCGGGAACTGACGCCCCACCAAGTGTCATGTGCCACATATCGGGCCGCACTTGACCGGAATTATCGGACAACTCGTGATCTTCGTCGAGAGGTCCGGCCGAAAACGTCCGGACACGCCTTCGAAGCCGCTGCGTTGCAGTAGTAGGCTCACGCCGGTTTAAACGACGGAACACCGACGGAACACCGACCCCCCGACATCGGGGACGAGCCGGGGGAGGCTGGGGAGGCCATGCGCTTTCGCGGGAAGTCCATCCGCCGGAAGATCGTCGCGTTGCTCCTCGTGCCGCTCGTCTCCCTGACCGCGCTCTGGTCCTTCGCCACGGTCATCACCGGTCGCCAGGCCGTCCAGCTCCTCGACGTCGCCTACGTCATCGACAAGGTGGGCTACCCCATCGAGGACGTCGTCCGCGTGATCCAGAAGGAACGCCGCCAGACCCTCGTCGTGGTCGGCGACCCCCGCGCCTCCGCGGCCACCACCGAACTCGCCAAGCGCCGCGCCGCCACCGACGAAGCCGTCGAGCAGATCAGCGCCAACGCCCGCGACCCCGAGGTCATCGAGGAGCTGAGCCCCGACAACGCCCAGCGCCTGCGCTCGATCCTCGCCGCCTTCCACGGCATCAGCGCCCTGCGCCGCTCGGTCGACCAGAACACCCTCGACCCCAGCCAGGCACTGGACCTCTACAGCCGGCTCGTCGACCCCTGCTACGACTTCCTCATGAACCTCCACGCGCTGGAGGACGTGGAGATGGACAAGCAGGGCCGCGCCCTCGTCGGCATCACCCGCGCCCGCGAGACGCTCTCCCGCGAGGACGCAGTCATCGCCTCCGCCCTCGCCGCCCGCAACGTCAGCGCCGCCGACCTCCGGCACGTCTCCGACTTCGCCGCCAACCGCACGCTGCTGTACGAGTTCAACCTCGCGATCCTCCCCGACGCCGAGCGCCGGCGCTTCGAGCAGTACTGGGGCGGCCCGGACAGCAAGATGCTGCGCGACGCGGAGGAACGTTTCCTGGGCGGCGGTGCGGGAAAGAACCCGCGCGTCACCGCCGCCCAGTGGGACGAGGCAGCCGGCAAGGTCCTCGACGAGCTCGCCGTCATGGGCACCGACGCCGGGGACCGCTACCAACAGCGCGTCGAGCCCGTCGCCATGGAGGTGCTGATCCAGGCCGCCGTCGCGGGCGTCCTCGGATTCATCGCCCTCGTCGTCTCCCTGATCCTCTCCGTCCGCATAGGCCGCGACCTCGTCCGCGACCTGTCCCGGCTGCGCAAGGAGGCCCACGAGGTCTCCGGCGTCCGCCTGCCGAGCGTCATGCGCCGCCTCGCCGCGGGCGAGCACGTCGACGTGGAGACCGAGGCGCCCCGACTGGAGTACGAGAAGGACGAGGTCGGCCAGGTCGGCCTGGCGCTCAACACCCTCCAGCGCGCCGCCGTCGAGGCCGCCGTGAAGCAGGCGGAACTGCGCCGCGGCGTCTCCGAGGTCTTCGTCAACCTCGCCCGCCGCAACCAGGTGCTGCTGCACCGCCAGTTGACCCTCCTCGACACCATGGAGCGCCGGACCGAGGACACCGAGGAGCTCGCCGACCTCTTCCGCCTCGACCACATGACCACCCGCATGCGCCGCCACGCCGAAGGCCTGGTGATCCTCTCCGGCGCCGCCCCCTCCCGCCAGTGGCGCAAGCCCGTCCAGCTGATGGACGTCGTACGGGCCGCGGTCGCCGAGGTCGAGGACTACGAGCGCATCGAGGTGCGGCGGCTGCCGCGCCTGGGCATCGCGGGCCCCGCCGTCGCCGACATCACCCACCTCGTCGCCGAACTCCTGGAGAACGCCACCGTGTTCTCGCCGCCGCACACCGCGGTCCAGGTGCACGGCGAGCGCGTCGCCAACGGCTTCACCCTGGAGATCCACGACCGCGGCCTCGGCATGAACCCGGAGGCGCTGCTCGACGCGAACCTGCGCCTCGCCGAGACCCCCGAGTTCGAACTCTCCGACACCGACCGCCTCGGCCTGTTCGTCGTCAGCCGCCTCGCGCAGCGCCACAGCGTCAAGGTCGTCCTCCAGCCCAGCCCGTACGGAGGCACCACCGCGGTGGTCTTCATCCCGTCGGCCCTGCTCACCGATGCCCCCGAGACCAACGGCACGGGCATCCGGCTGGACGACGGCCCCGCGGCCAAGGCCGCCGGGCGGACCGGCGCGATCCCCTCCGCGCGGCCCGCGCCCGCCGCCGTCGAACGGGCGGCCCCGGCCCGGTCCGGCCGCCCGCTGCCGGTCGCCGAACTGCGCGGCCCGGTCGAGCTGGAAGCCCCGATCGGCGTCCTCGGCCTCGACGCGGTGGACGCCCTCGACGAGGACCCGGCTGCCCCGGACGGTGTCGGCGCCCGTCCCGTCATGGCCACGCTGGACGACGAGACCCCGCCGAGCGGCACCCCCCGCAGCGCCCTGCTCGGCCTGCGCCCGGCGGACAAGCCGCACCACGGGCGCCACCGGGACCGCGACCGGCCCACCGGCCCGGTCCGGCTCGACGCCCAGCGGGTGGAGACCCCCCGTCCCGACGGCCCCCGCTCCTCGGGAGCCGTCCCGCTGCCGCGCCGCCGTCCCGCCCCGACCCTGGTCGCCGAGCACGGCCGTCGCGTGGACGCCCGCCCGGTGTCCGCGGTCCCGAAGCCCACACCCGCTGCCGCACCCGCGCCCGCCCCCGCTGCCGGTACCGCCCCCGCCGCCGTTTCCGGGGACGCGCCGGCCGGCGCCGGGCTGCCCCGCCGGGTCCGCCAGGCCAGCCTGGCCCCCCAGCTCAAGAACGCCCCGGCCGCGGCCCCCGACGACACCGCCACCGCCCCCCTGCGGGACCGCGACGCGGAGGAGGTGCGCACGCGCATGTCCGCACTCCAGCGCGGCTGGACGGCGGGCCGCAACCAGCACGCACAGGAGCAGTCCGTGACCGGGGCAGGCACCCCCGCCGCCACCGGTCCCGCGCACGAGAACGAAGGGGACGGTCGATGACCGCACCGCAGACCGGCAACGACACCAGGGGCCGCGGCTCCGGCCCGCTCAACTGGCTCCTCGACGAGCTCGTCGACAAGGTCGGCTCCATCCGCAAGGCGGTGGTCCTCTCGGGCGACGGCCTGCCCACGGGCAGCTCCAAGGACCTGACCCGCGAGGACAGCGAGCACCTGGCAGCGGTCGCCTCCGGCTTCCACAGCCTGGCCAAGGGAGTCGGCCGGCACTTCGACTCCGGCCGGGTCCGCCAGACCGTCGTCGAGCTCGACGAGGCCTTCCTCTTCGTGATGGCCGCCGGTGACGGCAGCTGCCTGGCCGTGCTCGCCGACTCCGAGTCCGACGTCGGGCAGGTCGCGTACGAGATGACCCTGATGGTCAAGCGGGTGGGCGACCACCTCGCCACCGCCCCGCGCACCGGGCTGCCAGCCGGAGGGTGAGTCGTACGGCATGAGCGATCCAGGCCAGGACCACCCCGCCCCCACCCCGGCCGGGGACCACGCCCCGCCGCCCGACCACGCGCACTGGTTCGACGACGACGCGGGTCCGGTGGTACGCCCGTACGCGATGACCCGCGGCCGGACCAGCCACGCGGGCCAGCACCGGCTGGACCTGATCGCGCTCGTCGTCGCCGAACCGGCCGCCGACGACCCGGTCTGGGACATGACCCTGTCGCCGGAGCACGCCCACATCCTCGGGATGTGCCGCGAGCGGCCGCAGTCGGTCGCCGAGCTCGCGGCGGAACTCGACCTCGCGGTCGGCGTCGTGCGCGTCCTGATCGGCGACCTGGCCGACGACCAACTGGTCCACGTAACCCGGCCGGTACCGCCGGCCGAACTGCCCGATGAATCCATTCTGCGTGAGGTGATCGATGGCCTTCGGGCGCTCTAGCCGCACCGGTGCCATGCATGCCGTGTCACCGGTCGAGCCGCTGACCCTGAAGATCCTGGTCGCGGGCGGCTTCGGGGTGGGCAAGACCACCCTGGTCAGTGCGGTGAGCGAGATCAGGCCCCTGCGGACCGAGGAACTGCTCTCGGAGCCGGGCGTCGGCATCGACGACACCGGGGGAGTGGAGGGGAAGAGCACCACGACCGTGGCCATGGACTTCGGGCGCATCACGCTGCGCGAGGACCTGGTCCTGTACCTGTTCGGCACCCCCGGACAGGACCGGTTCTGGTTCCTGTGGGACGAACTGGCCCAGGGCTCGCTCGGCGCGGTCGTCCTCGCCGACACCCGCCGCCTCGCCGACTGCTTCGCCGCCATCGACTACTTCGAGCGCCGGGAGCTCCCCTTCGTCGTCGCGGTCAACTGCTTCGACGGCGCGGACCGGCACCCCGTGGTGACCGTACGGGAAGCACTCGACCTCGATCCCGGGGTACCGGTGCTGCTGTGCGACGCACGGGACCGGGAGTCCGTCAAGGACGTGCTCGTCGGGGTCGTGGAGCACGCGATGTCGGTGGCCCGGGAGCGGCGCCGGAGCCTGACGACGGGGACCTGACGCAGAGGCGGCCCGTACCCCCGCCGACTGGGGTACGGGCCGCAGCTCTCATGGGGGGATCCGGGGTCCCGGGCGCCGCACGGGACCGTGGAGCGAGTGTGAACCCGCCGCCCGGGGCCGTCAAGCGTTCCGACAACACCGGCCGGTCGCGCCCGCTCAGCGCACCGCCACCACGGCCGACCCGTGGCCGAACAGCCCCTG
The DNA here is from genome assembly GCF_040651925.1 of Streptomyces sp. NPDC048349. Taxonomy (NCBI): domain Bacteria; kingdom Bacillati; phylum Actinomycetota; class Actinomycetes; order Kitasatosporales; family Streptomycetaceae; genus Streptomyces; species Streptomyces sp. NPDC048349. Next base: position 33,519 of record NZ_JBEZLA010000063.1, read on the forward strand.
GTTCGCGGTGATCCCGGCCCGTGCCCCCGGCACCTGCCGCTCCCCGGCCGTGCCGCGCAGCTGCCAGGTCAGCTCGCACACCTGGGCGATGGCCTGGGCGGGCACCGCCTCCCCGAAGGAGGCCAGCCCGCCACTGGGGTTGACGGGAACCCGCCCCCCGAGGGCCGTCGCCCCCTCCCGTACGAGCTTGGCGCCCTCGCCCTCCCCGCACAGGCCGATGTCCTCGTACCACTCCAGCTCCAGGGCGGTGGACAGGTCGTACACCTCGGCGAGCGAGAGGTCGTCCGGGCCGAGCCCCGCCTCCTCGTACGCGGCGCGCGCGATCGAGGCACGGAAGGAGCCGTCCGCGGGCCGCACGGCCGCTGCCGAATCGGTGGCGATGTCCGGAAGGTCCAGCACCGTCCGTGGATAGGTGGGGGTCACCGTCGAGACGGCCCGGATCCGCACCGGGTCGGCGATCCCCCGCGAGCGGGCGAAGTCCATGCTGGTGAGCACCAGCGCCGCGCCCCCGTCGGAGGTGGCGCAGATGTCGAGCAGCCGCAGCGGATCGGCGACCACGGCCGAGGCCGCCACCTCCTCGGCGGAGACGGCCGTGCGGTAGCGGGCGTTCGGATTGAGCGTGCCGGCCGCTGCGTTCTTCACCTTGACCTGGGCGAAGTCCTCCGGGGTGTCCCCGTAGACGGCCATCCGGCGCCGTGCATACAGGGCGAAGTACGCCGGGTTCGTGGCGCCCAGCAGGCGGAAGCGCAGCCAGTCCGGATCGTCGGGCCGCTCGCCGCCCGCCGGGGCGAAGAAACCCTTGGGCGCTGCGTCCGCGCCCACCACGAGCACCACGTCGGCCAGGCCGGCCAGGATCTGCGCCCGGGCCGTCCCGATCGCCTGGGCACCGGAGGCGCACGCCGCGTACACGCTGGTCACCCGGGCCCCCTGCCAGCCGAGGGCCCGGGCGAAGGTCGCACCGGCCACGTAACCGGGGTAGCCGGAGCGCACGGTGTCGGCGCCGACGATCGACCCCACGTCCGTCCAGTCCAGCCCGGCGTCCGCCAGCGCGGCCCGGGCCGCGGCCCGCCCGTACTCGACGAAGCTGCGGCCCCACTTGCCCCAGGGGTGCATCCCGGCCCCGAGCACGGCGATGTCGGCGCTCACGCGTCCCCTCCCACCGGCTTGAACTGCCAGGTGGTCCAGGCCGTCGCGGTGTCCGCATCCTCGTTCAGCACACCGCCCACCACCTCGACCTCCATGCCGACCGCCAGATCGGCGACGCCCACGCCGGGCACCGCCTGCCCCAGCACCACCATCCCCTCGGCCTCCAGCTCGACCGCGACCAGCGTGTACGGCTCCCAGGGCGCGGCCGGGTCGGACACGTACGGCGCGGGCGGCCGGTAGCGCCCGTCGGTGTAGGACCAGACCCGGCCGCGCGGGGACAGCCGGACCTCGACCAGCTCCCCGCCGCCCGGGCACCCGGGATTGCGGCAGTACGCGTCCTCGCGCGGGAAGAACACCGCGGTGCACGCCGAGCACCGGGTGCCGAGCAGCCGGAAACCGCCGCCGTCCGCCGCGGATTCGGTGAACCACCCGCTCACCACGGGTGTACGTGTGAGTGCCAAGACCCCTCCCATGCAGAAACCTGACGCGTCGTCAGGAGTGTGTCACGGGTGGGCGGGCCGGGTCACCGGTTCTCGGCGAGCCACTTCCCGGCGATCCCGGCCAGTTCCGCGTCCCGCCCGGCCAGCATCATCCGGATCATCTGCGCGTCCCCGCGCAGCGACCACGCCGGATGGCCGAAGGTGGCCGGGTTGTTCCCCTCGAGGAAGAAGTGCGCCGGCCACGCGGTGCCGTACCCGACGAGCGGCAGCGCGGCGAGGTAGCGCTTGCGGCCGCGCGCCACCCCGTAGGCGGTCACGGCGAGACCGGTGAGGGTCCCGGCGAGATGGACCCAGCGGGTGGCGGCGCGGGAATGCATGGCGACGTAGTACGGCCAGAACTCCTCGTACGAACGGAAAGTCATGCCGGGCACGGTACTCACGGCCGGACGGAGGCGACAGCCACCGGGAAGTCGAAGAAGGAATCGGGAAAGGCCTCGGGCCGGTAGGTGAAGTGCCACCACTCCTCGGGCAGGTTCACGAAACCCTGCTCACCCAGGACCTGCTTCAGGAACTGCCGGTTGGCGCGGGCGGCGCCCGTGACCCGCGGGTCGTCGGTGTGCGAAAGGGGATCGAAGAAGTCGAACGGCGTCCCCATGTCGACCTCTCCGCGCTCCCGGCCCTCCACGCCGGGCAGCCGCACCAGCGTCACGTCGACCGTGCTCCCGCGGCTGTGCCCGGACTTCTCGGCGATGTAGCCGTCCGGGATCAGCCGGCTCTTGTCCACGGCCGGATAGAACTCCGCCTTGGTCGACTGGTCGTCCAGGTCCTGCGCCCAGCGGACGAAGCGGTCCACGGCGCGCTGGGGCCGGTAGCAGTCGTACACCTTCAGCGAGTACCCGCGCCGCAACAGCCCCCGCTGCGCCCGGCGCAACGCCTCGGCGGCGGGCCGGGCGAGCAGGCAGACGGGCTCCTCGTACCCGTCCACCACCCGGCCGGTGAAGTTCCGCCCGCTCGCGTACCGCATGTCCTGGCGGATGCTCGGATCCACCTCGCGCAGCGCCGCGAAACCGGCGGGCGCGCCCCCGCCGGCCGGCAGCGCGAGAAGGCCCGCAACGCCCGCAACAGCCACAACTGCCGTCATCCGCATATCGCTTGGCATACCATCGCGGCATGCCGGCACAGCTGAGGGACGCGCACTGTTCCACCTGCGGAGCGCCCTACTCCACCCGATCGTGGCCCCGGACCTGCGCGGCGTGCGGGGCAGTCGCCTACCGCAACCCGCTCCCGGTGGCCGTCGCCCTGCTCCCGGTCGAGGACGCGGACGGCACCGGCCTCGTGGTCATCACCCGGACCATCGAACCGGCCCTCGGCGGCATCGCCCTGCCCGGCGGCTTCATCGACTTCGGCGAGGACTGGCGCGACGCCGTCGTCCGCGAACTCCGCGAGGAGACCGGCATCACCGCCCCCGCCCCGGAGGTCGCCCTGGCCGACGCACTGAGCTCCCCGGCCGGCCACCTGCTGCTCTTCGGCCTCCTCCCGCTCCGCCCGGCCGACACCCTCCCCGCCTCGGCCCCGACGGACGAGACCACGGGCTGGCACATCCTGCGCACCCCGACGGAACTGGCCTTCCCCCTCCACACCCGGGCAGCCGACGCCTGGTTCGCGGGCCGCTACACCTGATACCGGCCCCGCCAACGCCCGACGCGCGGGCGCGGGCTGCGGATCTGCTCCCGAATGACGCGGCCCCGGCCGCTCACGCGCGGGGCATGGCCCCGACCGAAGGCGCAGCCCACCGCCTCGCGCCCCCTGCCGCCCCCCGCCCGCACACTCCACCGCGAAGCCCGCGCCGCCGCCAGTGCAGCGCCGAAGCCCTGCGGCCCCGGTCAGAGCACTACACCCCCCGCACCACGACCCCCTCCACCGCGGCCCCCGCCTCGTCCGCCACCACCACCTCGTCCCCGGCCCACCGCGAGGTGTACCGCTTGACCTCGCCCGCCTCGAACCCCGGGCCCGGGTCCCGGATCACCACACCACCGCCCGTACGCCCCCGCGCCGGCGCCCACACCTCAAGCCCCACACCACCCGCCCCGCCCCCCACGGGGAGCACCGCGCCCGCCCGCGCCAGCACCGGGATCCGCCCCCGCGGCGCGTCCAGCAGGATCTGGGCCGGGCCCTCGTAGGCCGCTCCCGTCGCGGTGTCGTACCACCGCCCCCGCGGCAGCCGCACCGCCCGCCGGTCCGCCCCGCACTCCAGCACCGGGGCGACCAGCAGCGCGTCACCCAGCAGGAACGCGTCCTCGCAGTCCCGCAGCCGCCGCTCCTCCGGCGTACCCCACCACACCGGCCGTACATAGGGGGCCCCGGTCCGCCGCGCCAGGTGGGCCAGCGTCACGAAGTACGGCCGCAGCCGCTCCCGCTCCGCGATCACCGCCCGTGCGTGCTCCTCCACCTCGGCCCCGAACTCCCACGGCTCGCGCCGCCCCGCCCAGATCGCCGAATGCGTCCGGAACAGCGGAAGGTACGCCCCCAGCTGGAGCCACCGCAGATACAGCTCGGGGGAGGGCGACCCGCCGAAGCCGCCGACGTCCGGCCCCGAGTACGGCACCCCGCACAGACCGAGCCCCAGCACGAGCGCCAGCGAGGCCCGCAGCCCCTCCCAGCTGCTCTCCACGTCACCCGACCACGTGCCGCCGTACCGCTGCATCCCCGCCCACCCCGACCGGGAGAACAGGAACGGCCGCTCGGCCGGCCGCAGCCGCACCAGCCCCTCCCAGCCCGCCCGCGCCATCCCCAGCGCGTACACGTTGTGCCCGGCCCGGTGGTCCCCGCCCGCGCCGTCCATCGAGTGCCGAGCGGATCGCGGCAGCGTCATGTCGCCGAACGGCCTGAACGACACCGGCTCGTTCATGTCGTGCCAAAAACCCGCGAAGCCCTGCGCGAGCCGCTCCTCGTACAGCCCGCCCCACCACTCGCGCACCGCCGGATCCGTGAAGTCCGGGTACGCGCACTCGCCCGGCCACACCTCGCCGCGCACCTCCACGCCCTGCGCGTCCCGTACGAACGCCCCCGCCGGCCCCACCGCGCGCCCCGCCGCGTGCACCGGGTCGCCCGCCTTCACCGCCGGATCGACGATCGAGACCAGCCGGACCCCCCGCTCCCCCAACTCCCGCGCCAGCTCCGGCAGATCCGGGAACCGCCCGCAGTCCACGGTGAACACCCGGTGCCCGTCGTAGTGGTCGATGTCCAGGTGCACGGCCGACAGCGCGAACCCGCGTTCCGCATAGCCCCCGACCACCCGGCGCACCTCGTCCGAGCTCCCGAACCCCCAGCGCGCGTGCTGGTACCCCAGCGCCCACTCCGGCGGGACCGCGGCCGCACCCGTCAGCCCCGACCAGCCCTGCAACACCCGCGACGGCGGCCCGACCAGCACCCAGCACCTCAGCGGCCCGCCCTCCATGCGCAGTTCGCACACCCCGGGGCGGTCCACCCCCGACCCCGCGCCCTCCTCGCCCTCCCGCAGCACCACCCGGCCGTCCCAGGAGTTGTCGTGGAACACCAGGTGCGTCCCCGCGTCCGCCACCACCAGCTGCACCGGCATGGTCAGGTACAGCGGATCGTCACCCGGCCCGAACCCGCCCTTCGGGTCCGTGTTCCACAACCGGTACACCCCGTCCCGCAGCCTCGGACCCGCGGCCCGCCCGCCCAGCCCGAAGAACCGCGCGTCCGCCGCCACTTCGCTCCGCTGGAACCACCGTGCCCCGTCGGCCGCCGCGACCCTCGCGGCCCCGTCCGCCGAGCCGTCCCCCACGGTCCCCCCGCCCGTGGCGTCCCCCGCGGCCCGCTCGGCCCCCGCGCCGGCGGCCACCGGCTCCCACCAACGCGGCGGCAGCTCCCGTCGCAGCACCGTCCCGCCCGGCGTGCGCACCTCCACCGCCCCGTGCCGGGACACCGCCACCGTCACCCGCTCCGACACCACCCGCCAGCCACCCCCGGTGTCCGGCTCGAGCACGGCCCGCGGATCCGCATCCGGTCCCTCGCCCACCACCGCGTACGAGGGCGTCGGCCCGGCCCCGTCCCACCCCCAGAACACGGCCCCGCCCACGGTGACCCGCACCAGCAGCTCGGAACGGGCGAACCGCAGCACGCCCCCGCCCGGCCGCGGCTCCGTACCGGTCAGCAGCCCCGGCACCCGCGCCCGCTCCGCACCCCGGCGCGGGAGCCCCACCGCGTCCGCCCGCCGGTGGCGCCACGCAGAGAGCCAGGCGCGCCGTCCCCGCTCCGTACCGATGTCCTTGACCGCACGCACCAGATCACGACCGTTCATGGAGAGCACCCTGCCACCGCCCCCCGGGCCAAGGTGCGGCGTTCAACTGCCGTTCACCCACAGGCGACCGCCCGCGCCCGGCCCCCCAGCACCACCCCCGAGCCGCCACCGCCCCGCCCCGCGCGACCGCCGAAGACTGGTGGCCGCCCACATGCCGCCCACCCCGTGAGCGGTGATGACGGCTCTGGTGCGGATGTCGATCACATGGCATGGTCCCTGTGAGCCGCCGCGCACCCACCCCCCGCGCGATGGCACCGTACGCACACGAAGCGCGAGCCGCAGACTTGACCGGGAGCCGACCCATGACCTCAGCCACGCAGCCGGAACCCCTCTGGGCCCCCGGCCCCGACCGGATCGCCGCGGCCCGGATCACCGCCTTCCAGGCCTGGGCAGCAGAGCGCTTCGGAGCGCCGTCCGACGGCGGCTACCCCGCCCTCCACAGCTGGTCCGTCGACGAGCTCGACACGTTCTGGCAGGCCGTCGCCGAATGGTTCGACGTCCGCTTCACCACCGCGTACGGGTCCGTCCTCGCCGACCGCTCCATGCCCGGCGCGCGCTGGTTCGCCGGAGCCACGCTCAACTACGCCGAGCACGCCCTGCGCGCCGCCGAGGACCCGGCCCGCGCCGACGACCCCGCCCTGCTGTACGTCGACGAGACCCACGAACCCACGCCCGTCACCTGGGCCGCTCTGCGCCGCCAGGTCGGCTCCCTCGCCGCCGAGCTGCGGGCCCTCGGCGTACGCCCCGGCGACCGGGTCAGCGGCTACCTGCCCAACATCCCCGAGGCCGTCGTCGCCCTCCTCGCCACCGCAGCCGTCGGCGGCGTCTGGACCTCCTGCGCCCCCGACTTCGGCGCCCGCAGCGTCCTCGACCGCTTCCAGCAGGTCGAGCCGGTCGTCCTGTTCACCGTGGACGGCTACCGCTACGGCGGCAAGGAGCACGACCGCCGCGACACCGTCGCCGAGCTCCGCGCCGAGCTCCCCTCGCTGCGCGCCGTCGTCCACATCCCGCTCCTCGGCACGCCGGCCCCCGAGGGCACCCTCGCCTGGTCGGAGCTGACCTCCTCCGACACCGAGCCGGTCTTCGAGGCGGTCCCCTTCGACCACCCGCTGTGGGTCCTCTACTCCTCCGGTACGACCGGCCTGCCCAAGGCCATCGTCCAGTCCCAGGGCGGCATCCTCCTCGAGCACCTCAAGCAGCTCGGCCTGCACTGCGACCTCGGCCCCGAGGACCGGTTCTTCTGGTACACCTCCACCGGCTGGATGATGTGGAACTTCCTCGTCTCCGGCCTGCTCACCGGCACGACCGTCGTCCTGTACGACGGCAGCCCCGGCTATCCCGACACGGGCGCCCAGTGGCGGATCGCCGAGCGGACCGGGGCCACGCTCTACGGCACCTCCGCCGCGTACGTCATGGCCTGCCGCAAGGCCGAGGTGCACCCCTCCCGCGACTTCGACCTCTCCACCGTGAAGTGCGTGGCGACCACCGGCTCCCCGCTCCCGCCCGACGGCTTCCGCTGGCTCCACGACGAGGTGGCCGAGGACCTCTGGATCGCCTCCGTCAGCGGCGGCACCGACGTCTGCAGCTGCTTCGCGGGCGCCGTCCCCACCCTCCCCGTCCACATCGGCGAGCTCCAGGCCGCCTGCCTCGGCACGGACCTCCAGGCCTGGGACCCGTCCGGCAAGCCCGTCATCGGCGAGGTGGGGGAACTCGTCGTCACCAACCCCATGCCGTCCATGCCGGTGCGCTTCTGGAACGACCCCGACGGCGACCGCTACCGCGAGAGCTACTTCGAGATGTTCCCCGGCGTCTGGCGCCACGGGGACTGGATCACGATCACCGACCACGGCTCGGTGGTGATCCACGGCCGCTCCGACTCCACCCTGAACCGCCAAGGAGTCCGGATGGGCTCCGCGGACATCTACGAGGCCGTCGAGCGCCTCCCCGAGATCAAGGAATCTCTGGTCATCGGCCTGGAGGAGCCGAACGGCGGCTACTGGATGCCGCTCTTCGTCCACCTCGCCCCCGGCGCCACGCTCGACGAGGACCTCCGCGCCCGCATCAAGGCGACGATCCGCGAGGAACTCTCCCCGCGCCACGTCCCCGACGAGATCATCGAGGTCCCGGGCATCCCCCACACCCTCACCGGCAAGCGCATCGAGGTTCCGGTCAAGCGCCTCCTCCAGGGCACGCCCCTGGCCAAGGCGGTCAACCCCGGCTCCGTCGACAACCTCGACCTCCTCCCCTTCTACGAGGAGCTCGCCCGCACCCGCGGCTGAAACCACTGTCAGTGGCGCTGATTACTCTGAGTGAGCATTCGATTGCACACCCAGGGGGAGCCATGCCACCGCAGGACGACAGCAAGAACACCACTCCGACGACCGGTCCGACGACCACTCCGACGACCGGTCCGAAGAGCCGCCGGACCGCCGGAACCACGACCGGCACGACAGCCCCGCGGAGCGCCGGCAACGACCGGCTCCACAGGCTGCGCCGCGAGGTCCCCAGCACCGTCGGCCTCCTGGCCGACGCGGGGGACTTCGCGGCCATGCGCGACTACAGCAGCTTCACCTTCGACCACCACGACCACTACACCGACTACCTCCGCCACGTGGACGGACTGCTCCGGTCCCTCGCGGCCCAGGGCCTCCACACCACGGTCGCCCTCTTCGACCCCGAGGCGTACGCCGAGTTCTGCGCGGAGAGCGGCCTCGACCCGGACACCGCCGAGGCCCGCACCCGCTTCACCGCGGAACTGGCGGGCAGCGGCGCCGGCCTGCCCTACGCGGGCCAGCCCATCGACGAACTCGTCCCCCTCCTCGTGGACGAGGCCGTCCGACAGGCCACCTGGGAGTACGCGACCATGCTCCTCGCCGAAGCCGGCACCTGCGCGGACTGCGGCGAGGACATCGGCCACGCCTCCTTCGAGCGCGCGGCGGCCGCACTGCGACGGCTGATGGAGGGGGCCGGCCCCGGCCGGCACCACCTCGTCTGCAGCGTCCCGACCAGGGCGGAACAGCTCGTCGCCGTCCTCCACGCCGAGACCGGCACCGACCCCGAGGCGGCGCCCCGGATCGACGGCCGCGCCGGCCTGGACTTCGTGACCGTCCTCGCCGCCGGACTCGCCCTGGGCGGAGCCGGGGGACTGGTCCTGCGGACCACCAGCGACAACGAACGGGACCGGGTCCACGGCTGGCGGCTGGACCGGGGACGCCTCACCGTCCTCACGGCCGCGGCCGTGTTCAACGCCTACTGCACGGACGTCGACACCGGGGAGCCGGTCGCCCCCGAACCGGGCGTCGAGTACTGCCCCGGCTACGAGGTGGACGGCCCGGGCCCGCACCGCTGAGCACCCGCACATGCGGGCCCACGGTCCGGCCACTGCACACACCGGCAGACCCGCCGGAAACGGCCGAGGGGCCCTCGCACCGGCGAAGGCCCCTCGATCGAACACACCGGCTACTCGCCGGACAGCACCGCCTGGGCGGCCACGCGGGCCTCCTCGGCACTGTCGCACGCCCGCGCCGCCGCTGCGGCACGCTCGCACTGCGCGAGGGTGTACTTGGCGAGCGTCGCCCGTACATAGGGGATGGACGCAGCACCCATCGAGAGAGAGGTGACACCCAGACCCGTGAGCACGCAGGCGAGCAGCGGGTCCGAGGCAGCCTCGCCACAGACGCCACAGCTCTTGCCCTCGGCCTTCGCGGACTCCGCCGACATGGCGATCAGGTCGAGCAGCGCCGGCTGCCACGGGTCCTGGAGCCGCGACACCGCACCGACCTGGCGGTCGGCGGCGAAGGCGTACTGCGCCAGGTCGTTGGTACCCAGCGACAGGAACTCGACCTCCTGGAGGATCGAGCGGGCCCGCAGCGCGGCGGAGGGGATCTCCACCATCGCCCCGAACTTCGCCCGGAGCCCGGCCTCGCGGCACGCGTCCGCGAACGCCTTGGCATCGGTCCGGTCCGCCACCATCGGGGCCATGACCTCGAGGTAGACGGGCAGCCCCTCGGCCGCCTTGGCCAGCGCGGTGAGCTGCGTACGCAGCACGTCCGGGTGGTCCAGCAGCGAGCGCAGGCCGCGGACGCCCAGCGCCGGGTTCGGCTCGTCGGCCGGGGTCAGGAAGTCCAGCGGCTTGTCGGCACCGGCATCGAGCACCCGTACGACGACCCGGCCCTCGGGGAAGGCTTCGAGCACCTTGCGGTAGGACTCGATCTGCTTCTCCTCGGACGGAGCCTTCTTGCTGTCGTCCAGGAACAGGAACTCGGTGCGGAACAGACCCACACCCTCGGCCCCGGCCTCCACGGCAGCCGGCACGTCCGCCGGACCGCCGACGTTCGCCAGCAGCGGCACCTTGTGACCGTCGGAGGTCGCACCCGGACCGGACGAGGCAGCCAGCGCAGCCCTGCGCTCGGCGGCCGCGGCCTCCAGCTCGGCCCGCTTCTCGTCGCTCGGCTCGACGAACAGGTCGCCGGTGCTGCCGTCGACGGCGATGACCGTACCCTCGGCGATCTCCCCGGCACCCGGCAGCGCCACGATCGCCGGCACGCCCAGCGCCCGCGCGAGGATCGCGCTGTGACTGGTCGGACCGCCTTCCTCGGTGACGAAACCGAGGACCAGCGCCGGGTCGAGCAGCGCCGTGTCGGCGGGAGCGAGGTCCCGCGCGATCAGCACGTACGGCTCGTCACTGTCCGGCACGCCCGGCATCGGCACCCCCAGCAGGCGCGCCACGATGCGGTTCCGCACGTCGTCCAGGTCGGCGACCCGGCCGGCCATGTACTCGCCGGCCCCCGCGAGCAGGTCACGGTAGGAGGCGAACGCGTCGTAGATACCGCGCTCGGCCGTGCTGCCGACGGCGATCCGCCGGTCGACGTCCGCCATCAGCTCGGGGTCCGTCGCGATCATCGCCTGGGCCTCGAGCACGTGCTGGGCCTCGCCGCCGGCCAGCTGGCCGCGCGCGATCAGGTCGGCCGACACGGCTTCCACGGCCTTGCGTGCGCGCCCCTGTTCGCGCTCCGCCTCAGCCGCGGTGATCTGCTTGGCCGGCGGCTCGAGGACCGCCGTACCCATGTGCCGCACCTCGCCGATCGCCACACCGTGGCTCACGCCGACGCCTCGCAGCGTTGTCTCCATTTCACCCGTCTCCGATTGAGCGGCGGGCCCAGCCGCCGCGGTGGATGTCCGACTCGCCCGTGAAGGCGGACAAGGTCACTTCCAGCTGAAGAGGACCTCTTCGGCCTTCACGTCCCCGGACTCGACGACGTCGGAGAGGGACTCCGCGGAGGCCTCGAGCGCCACGATGGGGCAGATCGGCGATTTGCCGGCGTCCTCGACGGCCTGCGGGTTCCAGCGGATGACGGCCTGGCCGCGGGTCACGGTGTCGCCCTTGTTGACGAGCAGCTCGAAGCCCTCGCCGTTGAGTTGGACGGTGTCGATCCCCAGGTGCGTGAGCACACCGTGGCCTTCGCCGTCGACTACGACGTACGCGTGCGGGTGCAGGGAGACGACCACACCGTCGACGGGGGACACCGCCTCCGAGGGCTCGCGCACGGGATCAATAGCGGTGCCCGGTCCCACCATCGCGCCGGAGAACACCGGATCGGGCACTGCCGCGAGTCCGATGGCGCGCCCGGCAAGTGGGGACGTCACGCTGGTCATGGGGGCCTCCCAGGGGTGGAGCTTCTCAGTGGCGCCGTCACTGCCTGTCGCGAACGGCGTACTCTTCAGAAGGATAAGTCACTAGATGTTCGGGTTCGCCCGATGTAGGGCCCGATCCGGACTGGTCCTTCCGCACGGAGACTAGTGGACTAGACCGGTGGACTAGACCATACGCCTGAATCGATTTGCTTGGGCACCCCACGGCCTGTACTGTCGTGACTCCCGCCACGGCGCCGTGTGTGAATTTTTCGCGAACGCCGGATGGACGGGACTCCTCCCCAACAGTGTCGATCTTCAACTCGATTGCTACCCGCATGCCTCCAGGCAAAACGGCGAGTGGTCAGAGGGACAGAAAAACGCTGCTAGGGTCGGAACCGCTGAAAGGGAAAAACGCGAAAGCGCAGAACCTGGAAAGCGCCGAGGAAATCGGGCCCGAAAGAGTCTGATAGAGTCGGAAACGCAAGAACACAGAACGAAAGCCCGGAG